>CAVKQP010000101.1:0-7189 GCA_963658165.1 Clostridium sp. CAG:302
AAGGTAAGTACAAGCAGAAGACCATTTATAAATTCGGCGTAGAAAAGTAGTCGTGTTCACACCTTAATTAATATTACAACCAATCATCGCACACTCAAAAACTCTCGTCTTAAAGATTTTAAACCGAGGCAAAGGTTTCTGAGTGTGCGACTATTTATTCATACGAAAAACCAATAACGATTAAAAAATGAGTAATCAAACCAAGCAACAAGGAGGAAACATCGTTGCCATCATCACGATGTGTTTCATCTTTGCCATGATTTCGTTTGTCACGAACATGGGAGCCCCATTCGGCAACATTTGGGGTTATAAATACGAATGGGCCTCTATGATGGGCAACATGATGAACTTTGCAGCTTATCTATTTATGGGTATCCCTGCAGGAAAAATGCTTGAAAGCAAGGGATACAAGAAAACCGCCCTCATCGCCCTTGGCGTTGGCGTGGTGGGTCTAGCCATCCAATACACCTCGAGTATTGTTGGTGACGACATCGCCCTATTCAAAGTAAATGGTGGTGACGTATGTCTGAACCTCATCATCTACCTCGTCGGCGCATTCATCTGCGGCTTCTGCGTATGCATGCTCAACACTGTGGTCAACCCTATGCTCAACTTGTTGGGCGGTGGTGGCAACCGCGGCAACCAGTTTATCCAGCTCGGCGGCACACTTAACTCGCTCACCGCTACCCTCACCCCATTGCTTACAGGTGTGATGGTGGGCACTGTGACCAAAGACACGAGCATGAGCAACGTGGCTCCACTGCTGTTCATCGGTATGGGAGTATTCGCTATTGCCTTCGTCATCATCAGTTTGGTGACCATTCCAGAGCCACAAGCAGAACACAAAAACGAGAAGTATGAAAGCAGCCCATGGGCATTCCGCCATTGCGTACTTGGTGTTATCGGCATCTTTTTCTATGTGGGCGTGGAAATTGGAGTGCCCGCACAGCTCAATTTCTATATCACCAACATGGGCTTTGAAGGTGCCGCTTCTGTTGGTGGAGCCTTCGCTGCCGTCTATTGGTTGCTGATGATGTGTGGCCGTTTCCTCAGTTCGTTCATCAGCGGAAGCGTGTCTACCAAAGTTCAAATGGCGGTTGTTTCAAGCGTAGCCATACTCTTGCTCCTCGTTGCCATCTGTATGCCTGAGAGCAACACCATCAATTTCAACTTGGATGGAAACTCTGCTGTGACCCAGTTCTTCAAGTTATCACCCAATGCAGCAGGCGTAGTAGCATTCACAATCCCCGCTAAGTGTGTACTCATCTCCCTCTGCGGCTTGTGCACCTCCATCATGTGGGGAGGCATTTTCAACCTCGCCGTTGAAGGACTCGGCAAATATACAGCCCAAGCATCTGGCATCTTCATGATGATGGTCGTAGGTGGTGGCATCATGCCATTGCTCCAAGATGCCATTGCCAAAGCCGCCGGCCCTATCGCAAGCTATTGGCTCATCATTGCCATGGTGGCATACATTCTCGTCTACTCCCTGTTCGGCAGCAAGAATGTGAACAAAGACATACCAGTATAAAACTTATAATCAATTATCAACTAAAACTTTAAGACTATGGATATCGAACATGTAAGAAGTCGTTTCATCAAGCATTTTGATGGAAAAACAGGTAATATATATGCTTCTCCAGGTCGTATCAACCTCATTGGCGAGCATACCGATTACAACGGAGGATTTGTATTCCCCGGCGCAGTAGACAAGGGCATCATGGCGGAAATACGCCCCAACGGCACCGACACAGTGATGTGCTATTCAATAGACCTCAAGGACCGTGTGGAATTCAAGGTAGACGACCCACAAGGACCACGAGCTAGCTGGGCACGTTACATCTATGGAGTGGTACAAGAAATGCGTAAACTTGGTGTTGACGTAAAGGGCTTCAACACGGCATTCAGCGGTGACGTGCCCCTCGGAGCAGGAATGTCATCATCAGCAGCACTCGAAAGTTGCTTTGCATATGCCATCAACGATCTCTTTGCAGACAACCGCATTTCAAAATGGGACATGGTATTGGCTGGTCAAGCTACGGAGCACAACTACTGCGGCGTGAACTGCGGCATCATGGACCAGTTTGCCAGCGTCTTCGGCAAAGAGGGATGTCTGATGCGTCTCGACTGTCGAAGCCGTGAGTTTGAATATTTCCCCTTCAAACCCGTGGGCTACAAGCTCGTGCTTCTCGACTCTGTGGTAAAGCACGAATTGGCAGGTTCGCCCTACAACGACCGACGCAACAGTTGCGAAAACGTAGTGAAGCACATCGCTGCCAAGCATCCTGAAGGCTCGTTTGAAACCTTGCGCGACTGCACTTGGGAACAGTTGGACGAAGTGCGCCAGGAAGTAGGCGAAGAAGACTACAAGCGCGCACGCTTCGTTCTCGGCGAGAAAGACCGCGTGTTAGCGGTATGCGATGCTCTCAACGCTGGCGACTACGAAACCGTAGGTCAAAAGATGTATGAGACACACGAGGGACTGTCGAAAGACTACGAAGTGAGTTGCGAAGAGCTCGACTACCTCAACGACTTGGCAAAAGCCAATGGCGTGACTGGTAGCCGCATCATGGGCGGTGGCTTTGGCGGTTGTACAATCAATCTTGTCAAGGACGAAATCTACGACCAGTTCATTGCTGACGCAAAAGAGAAGTTCACTGCGAAGTACGGACATGAGCCTAAAGTTTACGACGTAGTCATCAGTGACGGCTCAAGAAAAATTTGCTAATCCTTCATAATAAGAAGAATTCTTGGAGCGCACAAGCCCTTGTGGCATGTGCGCTCTTCATATTTACGAAAGCCCCCGAAAAGGTTTAAAAAGTGTTATTTACTCACCCAACTTAGAAAAAACGTCCTTTTATTATAGGTTACTATAATATATTTATTGTAATTTTACACCCAAATCAATCATTAACGAAATCAAAACCAATCATGAAAACAGCAAAATCATTGTTATGGGGAGCTTGTATGTCTACATTACTCCTCGCTGCGTGCCAAACTGAGCCGCAATCAAACCTCACGGTTTCAGGTCTTGACCCAGCAGCGTTCGATTCTACCATCAACGGCAAACCCGTGAAACTATACACGCTCAAGAACGACAATGGAATGGAAGTATGCATCACCAACTTTGGCGGACGTGTGGTTTCACTAGTCGTACCCGACAGAAACGAGACACCTACTGACGTAGTTTTGGGCTACGACAACCTCAAGCAATACACCGATTCCGTAAACAGTCCAAGTGATTTCGGCTCTACCGTGGGACGCTACGCCAACCGTATTAATAAAGGTATACTCACTGTGGCAGGCAAGAAATACCAATTGCCACGCAACAACTTCGGGCACTGTCTGCACGGAGGTACATCTGGATGGATGTATCAAGTGTATGATGCCAACCAGCCCAATGACTCTACGCTGAAGTTAACCATCGTTTCGCCAGACGGAGACAACAATTTTCCAGGCACCGTGACCGCCACTGCCACCTATACCGTGCAGAGTGACAACACACTCGACATCAAGTTTGAAGCAACAACAGATAAAGAAACGGTCATCAACATGACCAACCACAGTTACTTCAACTTGAATGGAGACCCATCGAAGCCAGGAACTAACATGGTGCTCTACGTGAATGCCGACAATTTCACACCGACAGACTCCACCTATATGACTACGGGAGACATCTTGCCCGTGTTCAGTAGTCCGTTTGACTTCCGCAAACCAAGAGCTTTATACGCTACGATAGACGACAAGTCGAACTATCTCATCAAGAACGCACAAGGCTACGACCACAACTGGTGCCTCAACACCTACAAGAACGGAAAGGGTGATGACACCAAGGTATGTGCTTCTCTCTATTCACCGACAACGGGCATCTTCTTGAGAATGTACACCAACGAACCCGGTGTTCAAGTATATACAGGCAACTTCCAAGGCACGGGCATTAAGTGCAAACATGGCATACAATATCCTAAACACGTTTCCGTTTGCCTCGAAAGTCAGAAATATCACGATGCGCCCAACAAGAAGAAATGGCCATCACCCTATGTGAAGCCAGGAGAAAAATACTATAGTCATGTGGCTTACAAATTCTCTGTGAAAGAAAACTAAACCAAAACCAATAACTAAACAATATGCAAATATTAGACTGGATTGTGATAGGTGTCTTCTGTCTGGCACTTATCGGTATTGTAGTGTGGGTCGTAAAACAGAAAAACGACGACTCCGCAGATTATTTTCTTGGTGGCAAGGATGCCACATGGATAGCCATCGGAGCTTCTATCTTCGCTTCCAACATCGGCTCGGAGCACCTCATCGGATTGGCTGGCGCCGGTGCTTCAAGCGGTATGGCAATGGCACACTGGGAGATACAAGGTTGGATGATCCTCATTCTCGGTTGGGTGTTCGTACCTTTCTACACCCGCTCAATGGTCTACACCATGCCTGAATTTCTTGAAAGACGATATAACAAGGAGAGCCGCACCATCTTGTCGGTCATTTCTCTGATTAGTTACGTGCTCACCAAGGTAGCTGTAACGGTCTATGCCGGTGGTCTTGTGTTTCAACAAGTGTTTGGTATCAAGGAACTATGGGGCATTGATTTCTTCTGGATTGCCGCCATCGGACTGGTACTCATCACTGCCCTCTACACGATTTTCGGTGGTATGAAGAGTGTGCTCTACACCTCTGTACTCCAAACACCTATCTTGCTTCTTGGCTCACTCATCATCTTGGTGTTGGGTCTCAAGGCTGTAGGCGGTTGGGAACAGGTGATGAGCATCTGCTCACTCGAACCTGTCAACCAATACGGCGACCACATGACCGACCTCATCCGCGACTTGCGCGACCCACAATATCCTTGGCTTGGTGCCTTGGTAGGTTCTGCCGTCATCGGTTTCTGGTATTGGTGTACCGACCAATACATCGTACAGCGTGTGCTCTCTGGTAAGAACGAGAAGGAAGCCCGCCGTGGTACCATCTTTGGAGCCTACCTTAAGCTACTTCCCGTATTCATCTTCCTCATCCCAGGAATGATTGCCTATGCTTTGAACGTGAAGACTGGCGGAGCATTCCTGCCCACCGATGCCAATGGAACCGTACTGAGTGATGCAGCATTCCCCACCCTCGTAGCAAAGATTCTCCCCGCTGGCGTGAAGGGTCTCGTGGTCTGCGGCATCCTTGCAGCGTTGATGAGTTCACTGGCATCCCTGTTTAACTCATCCGCTATGTTGTTCACCATCGACTTCTACAAGCGTCTTCGTCCCAACACATCAGAGAAAGCCCTGGTGCGAATCGGCCAGTTGGCTACCGTTGTGATTGTCATACTCGGCATTCTCTGGATACCTATCATGCGAAGCGTGGGCAACGTGCTCTACAACTATCTGCAAGATGTGCAGAGCGTATTGGCACCAGGCATCGCCGCAGCCTTCCTGCTCGGCATCTGCTGGAAGCGCACCTCTGCCAAAGGCGGCATGTGGGGTTTGATCGCAGGCATCATCATAGGCTTGACCCGTTTGGGTGCCAAGGTGTACTATAGCAACGTAAGCGATGCACAAGACAACTGGTTCAAAGCAGTGTTCTACGATTTCAACTGGCTTTACTTCTGCGGAGCCATGCTCGTAGTGTGCTGTTTGATTGTTGTCATCGTTAGTCTCTGCACAGAAGCGCCCAAGTATGAAAAGATACAAGGACTGGTGTTTGGTACCTCTACACCCGAGCAACGCGCTGCTACACGTGCCAGTTGGAACAAGTGGGATATCATTCACACCGTCATCATCTTGGGTATTACCGTAGCATTCTATATTTACTTCTGGTAAAATGACAGACTTCTATAAAGATTATACCAAGACCTACGTTTCTGTAGACTGCATCATCTTCGGCTTTGAAGCGGGCAAATTAAAGTTGCTACTCGGCAAACGAGAGATGGATCCAGGGCGCGGACAATGGTCACTCTATGGCGGCTTCGTCAATGCAGACGAAAGTTTGGACGATGCCGCCAACCGAGTGCTCAAGAACCTCACCGGCATGAACAAGGTCTACATGAAGCAAGTGGGAGCCTTCGGTGCCGTGAGTCGCGACCCAGGAGAGCGCGTGGTGTCCATTGCCTATTGTGCCCTCATCAATGTGAAAGACTATGATGAGAAGTTACTCACAAAGCACCAAGCACAATGGGTCAACGTGGAAGAACTGCCCGAACTCTATTCCGACCACAAAGACATGGTTAACCAAGCGTTGGCTATCTTGCGGCGACGAATAGCAACAGAACCTATTTGCTTCAATCTGCTCCCCTCCCTATTCACCCTCACCCAACTGCAACACGTGTATGAAGCTATATTGGGAGAGGAAACAGACAAGCGCAACTTCCGCAAGAAGATTAAGAGTATGGACTTCATCGAGAAGACAGAGCTCATAGACAAAGAGACTTCCAAGCGCGGTGCTGCCCTCTTTAGGTTCAACAAGAGAGCCTACAGAGACGATGCAGCATTCAAACTATGATATAGACCATACACTTCTTTACACAAGTAAGAGGGATGAGAGCCCTCATCCCTCTTACTTTATGATATCATCAAAGACACAAAAACAACAAGAATATGCTTGAAGAACTAAAAGAAAAAGTATTCCGTGCCAATCTTGACTTGGTGAAACACAATCTTGTCATCTTCACTTGGGGCAACGTTTCTGGCATTGACAGAGAAAAAGGACTTGTCGTCATCAAACCATCGGGAGTGAGCTACGACACGATGAAAGCGTCCGACATGGTCGTAGTAGACCTCCAAACAGGCAAGGTGGTAGAGGGAGACCTCAACCCATCCTCTGACACGCCCACCCACCTCGTGCTCTATCGTGCCTTCCCCGAAATCGGCGGTATCGTACACACCCATTCCACATATGCCACAGCATGGGCACAAGCCGGCAAAGACATTCCTAACATCGGCACAACACATGCCGATTATTTCCACGACGACATCCCTTGCACAGCCGACATGACCGAGGCTGAGGTGAAAGGCGACTACGAGTTGGAAACAGGCAACGTCATCGTCAAGCGCATTACAGATGGACAGATTAACCCAATACATACCCCTGGCGTACTCGTCAAGAACCATGGTCCATTCTCCTGGGGCAAGGATGCCGACAATGCCGTATACAACGCTGTAGTCATGGAGCAAGTGGCAAAGATGGCATTCATATCGTTCTC
>CAVKQP010000102.1:0-7187 GCA_963658165.1 Clostridium sp. CAG:302
ACACCGAGAGCCTTATAGGTATCGTCGAATCCGGCATACACCCAGTTGTTCATCTTCTCCCAAAGTGCACGCACCTCAGGGTCGCCCTGCTCCCATTTCACGAGCATGGCATGTGCCTCTTTGATGAGCGGAGCCTCTGCCTTAGCCTTTTCTTCGGCATCCTTTTCGCTCATGCCTTCAGCCTCATATTGAGCCTTCAGCGCGGTGCATTCATCTTTGTAGTGCTTGTCGAAAGCCACATAGAAGTCGCCAATGAGGTGGTCGCCCTTCTTGCCTGTGGATTCTGGTGTAGCACCATTGCCCCATTTCTGCCAGGCGAGCATCGACTTGCAGATGTGAATGCCACGGTCGTTCACGATGTTGGTCTTCACCACGCGGTTGCCGTTGGCAGCCATGATCTGTGCCAGCGACCAACCGAGCAGGTTGTTGCGCACGTGACCGAGGTGCAATGGTTTATTGGTGTTGGGCGATGAATATTCAATCATTACCAACGGAGACGTTTCCGTGGCGTGCTTCTCGCCGAAGGTGGGGTCTGCGTTGATGTCGTTGAGCAGCGCAATCCATGCGGCAGGCGCAATGGTGAGATTCAAGAATCCTTTGACCACATTGTAGGCAGATACCGCCTTGCAGTGGTCTGCCAGATAACGTCCTATTTCTTCTGCCGTATCTTCGGGCTTCTTCTTCGAGAGTTTGAGGAAGGGGAACACCACGAGGGTCAGGTTGCCCTCAAATTCCTTCTTGGTCTTCTGGAGCTGCACCATTTTCTGTGGCACGTCCTGTCCGTAAAGCTCTTTCACTGCTTCGAGCACAGAGCTTGTGATAACGCTGTCTATGTTCATTTTGCTATAGAATATACGATTATTGTCCGTTTCTCTAATAAATATTGTGCAAAGGTAGTGGAAATCGAAGACAATGCAAAACTCTTTGGAAAATTTGTCGTATATTTGCAGCCCAACCAACCCTTTTTAGCTTATGATGATAGCCACCCTCGTAATACTCGGTCTGACTGCCTTCATGTTTGTTGTTGGCAAGGTGCGTTCCGACATCGTTGCCCTTTGTGCCCTTCTCGCCCTTTTGTTGCTTGGCGTGCTCACGCCCCAAGAAGCCTTGTCGGGCTTCGCCAATCCTGTCGTCATCATGATGGTAGGACTGTTCGTCGTGGGTGGTGCTGTGCTCCGCACGGGACTGGCACGCATGGCAAGCCGCCAGGTGATGCGCCTAGCAGGCAATAGCGAGACAGGACTGTTCCTGCTCGTCGTTCTCACGGCTGCCTTTATTGGTGCGTTTGTGAGCAACACGGGTACGGTGGCGCTGATGCTCCCCATTGTGGTGAGCATGGCGGCACAGTCGGGCATGAACGCCTCGCGGTTGCTCATGCCACTTGCCTATGCCAGTAGCATGGGCGGTATGCTTACGCTGATTGGTACGCCGCCCAACTTGGTCATTCAGGAAGCCCTCACCCAGGGCGGCTATGACACGCTTGGCTTCTTCTCGTTTACTCCCGTGGGACTGATTTGTCTCGCCGTGGGCATCGTGGTGATGTTGCCCATGAGCAAATGGGTGCTCGACAAGAAGCAGACGGAGCGCCGCAATGAGAACAAGAAAACACTTGAGCAGTTGGTAGACGAATATAGGCTCACCCAACAGATATACCGTTGCCGTGTTGTGTCGGGAAGTGAACTGGTGGGCAAGACACTGGTAGAACTCGACTTGCACAACCGCTACGACCTCACGATGGTAGAGGTGAGGCAGGAGAGTGGGGGACACTCCAAGTTGATGCAACAGGTGAGTCAGCATATTCCCGGACCGCGCACCCAGTTGCAAGGTGCCGACATACTCTATCTTACGGGCGATGAGGCTAATGTCAATAGGTTTATGGCAGACTATCAGTTGGAGCGCCTTGAGTCGGCAGGCGATGCGTCTCATCTTGACTTCTATGACATCGGCATCGCCGAATTGGTGCTTCTTCCTCAGTCGCGCTTAGTGAACCGTGAGATACGCCAGTCGGGATTTCGCGAGAAGTTTAATGTCAACGTGCTCGGCATCCGCCGTCGTGGCACAACCATCGTCAACCACTTGGCTGAAGAGCGGTTTCATCCCGACGACATGCTGTTGGTGCAAGGCACATGGAAGAACATAGCCCGACTGGAAAACGAAGAAGACGACTGGGTGGTGCTCGGCAGACCACAGCAACAAGCCGAACAGGTGACGCGCGACTACAAGGCACCCTATGCAGCCTTTGTCATGGTGCTGATGGTGGCGTTGATGGTGTTCGACTTTATCCCCGTAGCTCCCGTTACGGCAGTGATGTTGGCAGGTGTGCTGATGGTGCTGGGCGGATGCTTCAAGAATGTGGAAGCAGCCTATAAGACCATTAACTGGGAGAGCGTGGTGCTCATTGCCGCCATGATGCCCATGTCGGTGGCATTGGAAAAGACGGGCGCATCGCAGATGATATCCCACTCGTTGGTCGGTGCGCTGGGCGATATGGGCCCCACGGCGTTGTTGGCAGGCATCTATTTCACCACCTCGCTCCTCACCATGTTTATCAGCAACACAGCTACTGCCGTCCTCATGTCGCCTATCGCCATGGCTTCGGCGGTGCAGTTGGGGTGCAGTCCCTATCCGTTCCTTTTTGCAGTGGCAGTGTCGGCAAGCATGTGTTTCGCTTCTCCTTTCTCCACACCACCCAACGCACTGGTGATGCAGCCAGGCGGTTATAGCTTCATGGACTATGTGAAGTTTGGCTTGCCCCTGCAAATCATCATGGGCGTGGTGATGGTTATCGTGTTGCCGTGGTTGTTCTAATGGGCTATTCTCTTTTTCAGATGTCCATAGAGCCACCACATGGCGGGGATGAGGAACAAGTCTGCCATGATCCACGCCATCGGGTCGCCATAGCAAACACCGATGAAGCCGTAAGCCGGCACGATCCATAGGCTCACTATGCAGCGTGCTATCATCTCCATCACACCCGAGAGCATCGACAGGTTGCTATAGCCCAATCCCTGGATGCTATAGCGCAAGATGACGAGAAGTCCGAGCACGGGATAGAAGTAATTGGCAATGCGCATGAACAGGGCGGCATACGTCACAATTTCGGTCTCGCCGCTCTTGACGAAAAGCATCATCATGTAGTCGGCGAAGGGATAGATGACCAAGAAGGTGAAGACAAAATAGACGAGCATCACCAAGATGGCAGACCGAAGACCGAGGCGGATGCGGTCGAGTCGTTGTGCTCCGATGTTTTGTCCGCAATAGGTGGCCATTGCCACACCGATATTTTCAAACACGCAAGTGAACAGATATTTGATGCGCATGGATGCTGTAAACGCTGCCACATAGACGGTGCCGAGGGCGTTGTTGGCACTCTGGAGCATGATGGAGCCAATGGCGGTGATGGAGAATTGCAGTCCCATCGGAATGCCGTTGGCAAGTAGCCGTCCCACCATGTGGTCGTCGTAGGCTCGTTCATCGCCTTGCGGAATGAGCAGTTGCATGTGACGCTTGATGTACCAAGCACACAACAGCGAGGCAAACACCTGGGAAAGCAAGGTGGCAATGGCAGCTCCCTCTACGCCCATGCCGCACCCGATGACAAACAACACGTCGAGCACGATGTTGACCACCGACGAGAATATCAAGAAATAGAATGGTTGCTTGGAGTTGCCTAGCGCGCGGATGAATCCCGACAGGGCGTTGTAGGCGATGGTGAAGGGGATGGCAAGAAAGTTGAAAAGCAGGTAGATATAGGCATCGGCGAAGCAAGCATCGGGCGTGTTGACCAGTCGGAGAATGCGCGCGCAGAAGATGCACGTGAGCACGGTAATCACCACGGCAATCACCGCCGAGATGCGCAGGGCGTTGCTCACATATTGGCGCATCTCGCTAAAGTTCTTAGCTCCAAACGACTGTGCTACGGGGATGGCAAATCCGGCACATGCTCCATTGCAAAAACCCATGATGAGAAACATGATGGAGGTGGAGGCGCCCACGCCAGCCAGTGCGTTCACACCCACGAAGCGTCCCACCACGGCGGCGTCGATGATGAGATACATCTGCTGGAGTATGTAGCCGAGAATGAGTGGAACGGCGAATTTCAGAATGCCGCGTGTGGGTGACCCCACGGTCATGTCGTTGATTTGTGACATAATGTTGTTATACTGAAAAGTTGTTCTTATCGAAGACGATGCAAAATTACACCAATCTTTTGAAACAAACAAAACGGCGGGAATGTTTTAACTGTAAAGGTTTTTCTCCTTACACTGCTTCCGGCAATCTGTAAGTCTGCCTGTTATGATGCCTAAGTCTGCTTGTAACGGGTCGTAAGTATGCCCCTTCGCACTCGTTGTAAAGTAAATTCAAACGAAGCGGCATGCCGTGTTCCTATTTTTATGTCCATTTGTTTGGTTGGATGGGATATAATCCTTATCTTTGGAGAAGTATAAACCGAAAAGAACAATAAGTATGAAAAGATTGATGACAATGTGTTGTCTGATGTTTGCCTTGACGATGCAGGCACAGACAAACGGCAAACCACACCATGAGAAAAAGCAAGCGTGGCCATCGTTCCTTACCAAAGAGCAAGTGCCCGACGGCGTGAAGTTTTTGCCCGCACCGCCCGATACGGCAAGCGTGCAATATCTCTATGACTTCTCGCAATACCAGTGGGGCAAATCTATTCGCAACACGCCGCGTGGCGAACAGGCAGCGCAAGATGCCGACTTGTCGCTCGATGCTGTGTGTGGTCAGTTTGCCGAAGCCATGGGTTTTGTGATATGCCGTGAGCGCACCCCCGAACTTTATGCTCTCATGGAGCACCTCGTCACCGATGGCGGAAACGCCGTTCGCACGGCGAAGAACTATTACAAGCGTCGTCGCCCCTATGTGCAGTTTCACGAAACGACCAACGTGCCCAAACACGAAGAGAGTTACAAGAAGACCTACTCCTATCCTTCGGGTCATTCTTCCAGGGGTTGGTGTGTAGCCTTGGTGCTCGCCGAAATCAATACCGACCGCCAAGAGGCAATCCTCAAGCGTGGCTATGAGATAGGGCAGAGCCGTGTCATTGCGGGCTACCACTATCAGAGCGATGTGGACGTGGCACGTTTGGCAGCCAGTGCCGTGGTGGCACGTCTGCATGCCGACGAAGGTTTCCAAAAACAACTGGCTCGTGCCAAGAAAGAGTTTGCCAAGATGAAGGCCAATTAACGGCCCTTGTTTATTTATCACAAAAGCAAATCCCAATGAAGAACTATTTACCTGTAGCGTTGGCATTTGCCACGCTGACCGCTTCGGCGCAGTCGTTCCACTTCGGGAAACAACGTGCGCCACATAGGTTGTGTGTTGAGGCTTTGAACCAGTCAAAACCCACACAACAGGCAGCACGTAGCGCCAAAGCCAACTTCATCCCCATCGACGAGGCGCAGAACTACGACTACAATGGACACATCTTCCGCTATGTGTATGGCTACGATAGCAATCACCAACGCTCGTCGGAAGCGATATACTGCAAGGAAAAGCAGTCTGATGGCTCGTATGTGGACAAGGGACTGGTGGCGCGCGGCACCTATCAGTATGCCTATGACACCCAAGGTCGACTCATCAGCAAGAGTGTGGACTATGGCTCAGCCAACAACAACTATGGAATCTATAGCTATTTCGTGCAGGTGAGTTATCAAGCAGACGGCAAAGCGCTATATGTGAAGAGCGTGAAGTCTGACAACGCATCCTCTGACTATAATCTCTCGGAAGTGTGGAGCTACTATCCCGATGGACAACTTGCCATGTATACCGAAGAGGGCAGCGGCAACCTGCAATACTACAGTCTCACGGAGCAAGGCAATGTGAAGGAAGCGGGCATCCTGAAGGGCGTGGACACGAGCGATTTCACCCTTAACAAGGTGATATGTCGCACAGCAGAGGGCGAACTCAACGACTCCACCATCGCCTATCATGGTCCCATCACAGGCGCTTCTCAAGACGATGTGCGCGGCAAGACAAAGGTGAGAAGCTACAAGTATTCTCCTAAGGGATTGTTGCTGGAAGTAAAACTTTATGGAGGCGGCGGAGATGGTCGCAAGGAAGTGTATGACTACGACGACTTGGGACGCATCGTTTCCTGGAAGACCTATTATTCTGCTGAAGACGATAGCGATGCTGGCGTGGTGGTACCCACGGCTGCCCGCAGCATGAGCGAGTATGAAAATTCAGATACAGAAGTTGCTACAGAACCAGAATGGGAAACGGAACCATCGTCCTATCAGGCTTGGACCTATCTTGACAACACCACCGTGTGGGGTGTGGGCAATCCGTGGCACGATGAGTTTCTCCTCGATGGCCCCGCTACAGAAGTCTTGGTCGTGGAGGATGACTACACCGCCCGTAACACCTTAGAGTGGGCAGCTCCCGGGAAACTGAAGAGCTATGTCTATAAAGCAGAGGGTTTGGTCGATGAAACCGAAACTCAAAACATCGACGTGGATGCCGATGGCCACATTGTGAAAAACGTGTGGGTAGACAAGACAACAAGTGGCAATGCGCGAGAGACTACCGAAACGACCACTTACACTTGGGATGGTGACCAACTCGCTAGTGCGCACTGTGAAAAAGTGAGCGTGTATACGCCAAGCGAGGGCACACCTATGACCAGCAAACGGCTCTATGACTACACCTATACGTTTGGCGACAACTATTACCGCTGCTTGGAAAAAGAAGCGAATGAGTACTCAAACGGATACTCGTATACCCTTGATCCTGTCACAGTGACCATTACCCGCGAGGGCAACACGCTCCGTTGTGTAAGAAAAAACGATAGTGAGGATAAGCCACACATCACCGTTGTTGATGTGCAGGGCGAAAACTTGACATTCACGCTCCCCAACATCTTCAAAGACGTGGAGGGCTTCACTGCCGATATCCCTATCGTGGCATCGCAGAAAGGACGCGTCTTGTGCGCCGACACCTACTTAGGTTATGGTTTCGGTGAGAACAGCGACATCACAAAAACGGGTTTGCTCTATTTCAACACCCTGTCTGACAATTATTGTTCCATAGAGCATGATGGTGAAACCACACTCGGTCGCGACATCTATGGACGACCACTGTTCATCTTGGAAGGGAAACAGTTGCAGACAATATACTACTATGATGAGTATACCTATCCGTCAGATGCTATTGTCCCAACC
>CAVKQP010000103.1:0-7183 GCA_963658165.1 Clostridium sp. CAG:302
GATGTGCACAATGCCATCAAGAATATAGATAAGGGAATCTTCCCGCAAGCTTTCTGCAAGATTATCCCCGATGTTCTCGGTGGTGATCCCGACTACTGCAACATCATGCACGCCGACGGCGCTGGCACAAAGTCGTCACTCGCCTATATGTACTGGAAAGAAACGGGTGACCTCAGCGTATGGAAAGGCATCGCACAAGACGCTATCGTGATGAACACCGACGACTTGCTTTGTGTAGGTGCAGTTGACAACATCCTCGTATCAAGCACCATCGGCAGAAACAAGATGCTCATACCGGGTGAAGTGATTTCTGCTATCATCAACGGAACAGATGAGTTGCTGGCAGAGATGCGCAAGATGGGCATTGGCATCTATCCCACTGGCGGTGAAACGGCAGATGTGGGCGACTTGGTGCGCACCATTATTGTTGATTCTACCGTTACCTGCCGCATGAAGCGCAGCGATGTCATCAACAACGCTAACATACGTCCGGGCGATGTAATCGTAGGTCTTGCCTCATTCGGCCAAGCCACTTACGAAGATCGTTACAACGGAGGTATGGGTAGCAACGGACTGACTAGCGCCCGCCACGACGTATTTGCGAAATATCTTGCAGAGAAATATCCTGAGAGCTACGACAAGGCTGTGCCAGAGGAACTCGTATATAGCGGCAACAAGCATTTGGATGATAGCGTAGAGGGCGCACCTGTTAACGCTGGACAACTGGTGTTGTCACCGACCCGCACCTACGCTCCCGTCATCAAGAAGCTGCTCGACGAACTGCGCCCCGAAATCCACGGCATGGTGCATTGCACGGGTGGTGCACAGACCAAAGTGCTCCATTTCGTCAACGAAAACTGCCGCGTGATCAAGGATAACATGTTCCCTGTGCCTCCCCTCTTCCACCTTATTAAAGAAGAAAGCGGCACCGACTGGAAAGAAATGTATCAGGTGTTCAACATGGGACACCGCATGGAAATCTACGTACGCCCCGAAGTGGCAGAGCAAGTGATAGCTATCAGCAAGAGCTTCAATATCGACGCACAGGTCGTAGGACATATTGAAGAAGGACAACGCTCACTTACCATCAAATCAGAATTCGGAGAATTTAATTATTAATCAATACATGCCAGACAACAATAGCATACTGCAGAAACTCGAAGGACTAGAGAGTCGATATGAAGAAGTGTCGACGCTGATTACTGACCCTGCGGTTATCGCAGACCAATCGAGATATGTCAAACTGACAAAAGAATATAAAGACCTCGGTGACATTATGGATGCACGCAAGCGATACATCGCTTGTCTGAACGGTATCAAGGAGGCTAAAGACATCCTCGCTAACGAAAGCGATCCTGATCTGAAGGAGATGGCGCGCGAGGAACTGGCTGCCAATGAAGAAATGCAGCCCAAGATAGAAGACGAAATCAAGATGGCACTGGTGCCGAAAGACCCTGAGGACGCCAAGAATGTGCAGATGGAAATACGTGCAGGAGCCGGTGGCGATGAGGCTGCACTCTTTGCTGGCGACTTGTTCAATATGTATAAAAAGTATTGCGAGTCGAAGGGTTGGAACGTTAGTGTGACCAGTGTGAGCGAAGGAGCGGTAGGCGGCTTTAAGGAAATCGACTTTGCCGTAAGTGGAGATAGCGTCTATGGCACGCTGAAATATGAGTCGGGCGTGCACCGAGTGCAACGCGTGCCTGCCACAGAAACCCAAGGACGCATGCACACCTCGGCGGCTACCGTAGCCGTACTGCCCGAGGCAGACAAGTTTGAAGTGAATATCAACGAAGGCGACATCAAGTGGGACACCTTCCGAAGCTCCGGTGCAGGAGGTCAGAACGTGAACAAGGTGGAGTCTGGCGTGCGTTTGCGCTACCCATGGAAGAACCCCAACACGGGTGAAACAGAGGAGATTCTCATTGAATGTACGGAGACTCGCGACCAACCTAAGAACAAGGAACGTGCGCTCTCACGCTTGCGTACCTTCATCTATGACCGCGAACATCAGAAGTATATGGACGACATCGCCAGTCGACGTAAGAGTTTAGTGTCCACGGGCGACCGCAGTGCAAAGATTCGTACCTATAATTTCCCGCAAGGAAGAGTCACAGATCATCGCATCGGTTATACCACACACGACCTTTCAGGTTTCCTCGGCGGCAACATCCAAGACATGATTGACGCACTTACTGTGGCAGAAAATGCGGAGAGAATGAAAGAAACAGAACTCTAAACCCATATCTTAACAATGAATAGACAGCAACTGAAAGAGCAGATTTTCGCAAAGAAAAGCTTTCTTTGTGTAGGTCTCGACACAGATGTCAAGAAGATTCCCGCTCACTTATTGAACGAGGAAGATCCCATCTTTAGCTTTAATAAGGCCATCATCGATGCGACTGCACCCTATTGCGTGGCATATAAACCCAACCTTGCCTTCTATGAAGCGTTCGGTATCAAGGGTATGATAGCATTTGAAAAGACCGTTCAATATCTCAATGAGAATTATCCTAACCACTTCATCATTGCTGATGCCAAACGTGGAGACATCGGTAATACAAGTGCCATGTATGCTCGTACGTTCTTCGAAGAGTACAATATCGATGCACTAACAGTGGCTCCCTATATGGGTGAAGACTCCGTCACTCCTTTCTTAACCTATAAGGACAAGTGGGTGATACTCCTTGCCTTGACTAGCAACAAGGGTAGTCATGACTTCCAACTGACCGAGGACAACCATGGCGAACGCTTGTTTGAAAAGGTGCTTCGTAAGTCGCAAGAATGGGGAAACGATGAGAACATGATGTATGTGGTGGGTGCCACACAAGGCGAAATGTTTAAAGACATACGCAAAGTTGCCCCCAATCACTTCCTGCTCGTGCCTGGTGTAGGTGCGCAAGGCGGAAGTTTGCAGGAAGTATGCAAGTATGGCATGATTAAAGACTGCGGACTTCTTGTCAATTCATCACGTGGCATCATCTATGCAAGCAATGGTGAAGACTATGCAGAAGTAGCAGCTCAAAAGGCCAAAGCACTGCAAGAAGAAATGGCAATAGAGCTGGAAAAACTCTAAAACGATATTTAAGCGATAGAAAAGGGGACTCTCGTAGTCCCCTTTTCTATTATTTACAATGTCCTACATTGGAATATAATCTCCTTTTAAACAAATATTTCAGTGTTTCTTGACGTATGTGAGGAAAAATTACTACATTTGCAAAAATAAAGAAACATCAAATAAGGATATGGAATTTACCGCAAAACAAATTTCAGAATTTATACATGGAAAGGTGGAAGGTGATGAGAACGCAACCGTACATACCTTTGCAAAGATAGAAGAAGGTGCAGAAGGCGCTATTTCTTTCCTCTCTAATCCTAAATATACTCACTATATCTACGACACGAAATCAAGCATTGTCCTCATTGACGAGAATGTGGAATTGGAACGCCCCGTGCAAGCTACACTCATCAGAGTGCAGAATGCATATGAATGTGTGGCTAAGTTGTTGCAATTATACGAGTCGATGAAGCCCAAGAAAACAGGCATAGACTCACTCGCATTTGTATCTCCAACAGCTAAAATCGGTAAGGATTGCTATATCGGAGCGTTTGCCTACGTGGGTGATAACGCTGTTGTAGGTGACGGATGTCAGATTTATCCTCATGCTACCATATGCGATAACGTAAAGATGGGCAACAACTGCTTGGTATATCCCAACGCTACCATCTATCACGACTGCCAGTTGGGCAATCGCGTAACCCTACATGCAGGTAGCGTAGTAGGCGCTGATGGCTTCGGTTTCGCACCGAATGCAGAGGGCTATGACAAGATTCCACAAATAGGTATCGTTACCATAGAAGATGACGTAGAGGTGGGAGCCAACACGTGTATCGACCGTTCTACAATGGGTAGCACCTATGTAAGAAAGGGTGTGAAGCTCGATAACCTTGTCCAAATAGCACACAATACAGACATTGGAGAGAATACTGTCATGTCTGCACAGGTAGGTGTGGCAGGAAGTACAAAGGTTGGACAGTGGTGTATGTTTGGTGGCCAAGTGGGCATAGCTGGTCATATAACCATCGGAGACAAGGTTTTTCTTGGTGCGCAATCGGGCGTTCCCGGAAGTTTGAAAAGCAATCAAACCCTTATCGGAACGCCTCCCATGGAACAGCTCCCCTATTTTAAGTCGCAAGCAATCTTCCGTAGACTCCCCGAGATGTATAAACAACTCAATGAGTTGAGAAAGGAAGTCGAAGAACTAAAACGCAATAAGCAATAAAAGATATTCTAATATATATGGAAGCATCAAAACAAAGAACACTCAAGGGAAGTTTTTCTCTTTTCGGAAAAGGACTACATACAGGACTGAATCTCACCGTCACGTTTAATCCCGCACCGGAAAACTACGGACTGAAAATACAACGTATAGACCTTGAAGGCCAACCTATCATTGAAGCTATTGCGGAAAACGTGGTTGATACACAGCGCGGTACCGTATTGGGTAAAGGCGATATACGTGTTTCTACCATTGAACATGCCATGGCTGCGCTCTATGCACTCGGGGTTGACAACTGCCTTATTCATGTGAATGGACCGGAATTTCCAATCCTTGATGGTAGTGCTATCATGTATGTAGAAAAGATACAAGAGATAGGAACTGTAGAACAAAATGCTCCTAAAAACTTCTATATCATCCGTCATAAAATAGAGATCAAGGACGAGCAGAGCGGATCTTGCATCACCATTCTTCCTGATGAAGAGTTCAGCGTGACCGCTATGTGCTCCTTTGAATCCAAGTTTATCAACAGCCAATTTGCTACTTGGGATAACATAGAAGACTTCCCCACAGAGATAGCTCCGGCGCGAACCTTTGTTTTCGTGCGTGATGTGATGCCTTTGTTGAAGGCTAACCTCATTAAGGGCGGTGATTTGGACAATGCTATTGTTATCTACGAAAAGCAAATAACGCAGGAACAGTTAGACAATCTGGCAGATTTCTTGAAGGTTCCCAAGATGGATGCAACCAAGCTCGGGTATATTCAGCATAAGCCTATCGTATGGGAAAACGAGTGTACACGCCACAAACTGCTTGACATTATCGGCGATATGGCACTTATCGGAAGGCCCATTAAGGGTAGGATTATTGCCACAAGACCTGGTCATACGGTCAACAATAAGTTTGCCAGACAGATGCGCAAGGAGATTAGAAAGCACGAAATACAAGCTCCAATCTACGAGCCAAATGATGCACCTATCATGGACAACAACCGCATTAGAGAGCTTCTTCCACACAGATACCCTATGCAGTTGGTAGACAAGGTGATAGCTCTCGGCGCGAACAGTATTGTTGGCGTGAAGAATGTGACAGCTAACGAACCCTTCTTCTTGGGACATTTCCCACAAGAACCAGTGATGCCTGGTGTGCTTCAGATAGAGGCCATGGCACAATGTGGCGGACTGCTTGTGTTGAATACACTGGAAGAACCCGAAAGATGGTCTACTTATTTCATGAAGATAGACGATGTGAAGTTTAGAAAGAAGGTGGTTCCTGGAGACACACTCCTTTTCAAAGTAGAACTTCTTGCCCCTGTACGTCATGGCATCTCGTCGATGAAAGGCTATGTATTCGTAGGAGACACCGTCGTATCAGAAGCTACATTTACCGCACAAATTGTAAAAAACAAGTAATAAGTCAATGAATCAAATTAGTCCTTTAGCCTATGTTCACCCAGAGGCAAAGATAGGTGACAATAATATCATCGGTCCGTTTTGCTACGTAGATAGAAACGTAGTCATCGGAAACAATAATGTGATGCAGAACAGCGTGACCCTGCATGCAGGAACACGACTGGGTAACAACAACGAAATCTTCCCTGGCGCAAGCATAGCAACCAAACCGCAAGATCTTAAATATCGCGGCGAGGAAACGCTATGCGAGATTGGAGACAATAATAGTATCCGAGAGAACGTGACGATATCGCGCGGTACGGCATCTAAAGGCAAGACCATCGTGGGCAACAACAACTTGTTGATGGAAAACATGCATGTGGCACACGACTGTGTATTGGGTAATGGACTGATTATAGGAAACTCTACGAAGATTGCAGGAGAGGTGACCATTGATGACAATGCTATCTTGAGTGCCTGCGTTTTGGTACATCAATTCTGCCATATCGGTGGTTATGTGATGATTCAAGGTGGCAGTCGCTTCAGTCAAGACATCCCCCCCTATATCATTGCAGGTAAGTTTCCTATCCACTACTGCGGCTTGAACCTAGTGGGTCTGCGCCGCCGCGGATTTTCCAATGAGTTGATTGAAACCATCCACGATGCCTACCGCACACTTTATAGCAAGGGTGTGATGGCAGAAGGCGTTGAAGAACTGAAAACGAAATTCCCCGATTCAAAGGAAGTAAAGTATATTATCGACTTCGTTGAATCATCACAAAGAGGTATTATCAGATAGATGAAGACCCTTGTTGTTGTTCTTGGTCCCACAGGAGTGGGTAAGACCGAGACTTGCCTCCGCATTGCTGAGCATTTTAAGATTCCTATTATCAATGCCGACTCGCGGCAGATATATAGTGAACTACCCATCGGAACAGCCGCTCCAACCCAAGAGCAACAACAAAGAGTCAAACATTTTCTTGTCGGCAATCACCATATTGGCGACTATTATAGTGCTTCCTTATTTGAGGAAGACGTGCTCCAACTTTTAGATAATCAGTTTCATAGCGTCAGCGACCTTGCGTTGTTGACGGGCGGAAGCATGATGTATATCGATGCCGTATGCAATGGCATTGATGACATTCCGACCATTGACAACCAAACACGTGCCCACATGAAGGCACGATTAGAGGAAGAAGGGCTTGCTCCCCTACTCGAAGAGTTGCAACGTTTGGACCCCGAATACTACAATATCGTGGATCGGAACAATCCCAAACGAGTGGTTCATGCTTTGGAAATATGCGTGATGACGGGAAAGACCTACACTTCTTTCCGCACCAACACGCGCAAGCAGCGGTCCTTCCACATTCTGAAGATAGGACTTACTCGCGACCGTGAAGAACTCTATGCACGCATTAACCACCGCGTGGAGCAAATGGTAAGCGACGGTTTAGTGGAAGAAGCTCGACGCGTATTGCCCATGCGCGACACCAATGCCCTTAACACTGTGGG
>CAVKQP010000104.1:0-4355 GCA_963658165.1 Clostridium sp. CAG:302
GCTAAAACTTTCGCAAGAACTTTCGTTTTTGCAGACAGAAATAACATTTCAGCGACGCTTTTGCTGGAAAATTGAATTTCAATACGACACAATTTTGTTTATTCAAATATTTTCGCTAATTTTGCAAACTAATTGCATTTATTATAGGGCATTACAATTTCTTGTTTTACGAAAGTAAAACAAAATCAAACGAATCAGCAAATACAGATCATGTTCAAAGTAATATGGGACGCAGAATATAACGGCGTTCAACTCACGATATCATCGAAAGGTGATGCCTTGAATGTGGCACCACGTCCTGTGTTCTGGGAGGAACTGGAACTACTCGGTCTCAACAAAATGGGTTGGATATATCCTCATGTAGAGGAACCTCTGTTGTGGGCGTGCGATCGTCGCTATTTCTATAAGGGTGAATTTGTGTTAGAGGTGAAAGGTGGCAATGTATATGATGCGCCAACCGTTACTCAGCAAGAAGGCTTTGAGAGTATGATTTTGCAGCCAGTGGATATGGAACGACTGCGTTCGCGTAATGAGGATACCATGTTCATCATCGAACATGAGGCCATGGATTTCATCAACCAAACTTATCGAAGATACAAGAACCTGCGCGAAGTTTCACAAAAGAATCCCGACATTGATTTTCAACGCCTTGCCTGTAACCTAGAAAAGAAGACTAAAGAAGAGCATATTGTTGTCAAAGAAGATTGCGACAGTTTTGATGTTATGCCGTTGAGCAAGGCAGAGGAACTTGGTAAGGCTCCAATTCTAAATAACAATATTGAGATGTATGTCGCTTCATTTTCGGGAGGAAAGGATTCTCAAGTCGTTTTGGATTTGGTCACGAGAGTTATACCCGGTGAAGATTTGCTGGTAGTCTATTCTGATACGGGATATGAACTACCCACGTCGTTGGATCTTTACAAGACGGTAGAAAAAATCTATTCGGAAAAATATCCTACTATCAAATTCTTATTAGCCAAGAATCACGAGAGGGTATTAAACTATTGGGATTTGATGGGCTCGCCAAGCAATGTGCATCGTTGGTGCTGTGGAGTTATGAAGACTGCTCCTTTGTACAAACTTCTCAAAGCAGTTTCAAATTTGGGCAGGCAGCCGCATGTAATGTCATTCATAGGTACGAGAGCAGAGGAAAGTCTTAGGCGCTCAACCTATCAGAGGGTTGCAAAAGACGCAAAACATACGAATGTCCTTAATGTAAGTCCCATTCTTGAGTGGAACACTACGGAAGTATGGTTGTATTTATTATTCAACCGATTGCCGATAAATTCGGCTTATAAAAAAGGTTTGGGACGAGTGGGGTGTGTCATCTGTCCGTTTGGCTCGGATTGGAATGACTATCTCTGTAATCATATTTTCTCGGAAACAACGCGGCCGTTTCTCGATAAAATTCGCGAAATAGTGAAAAAGAACGGAGTTAAGGATGTAGAAAACTATATCCGAAGTGGAAACTGGAAGATTCGTGCTGGTGGTAAGGGATTTGAAACGAAATCAAAAGTCGGCATAATTAGCCCGCTTCAGGCTGTAGACTTCAAGGCTTTGATAACATACCCTAAGGAGAACATCTTTGAATGGCTGAAAGTTCTTGGCGAAAATTCTTGGGTACAAGTAGATAATGTATATAATGGTCAAATAAAATATAATCAGACCATTATATCCATGAGATTGACCTTTGATGAAGTGAATAACACCCTATTGGTAGAAGCCTTTAATGTAGGCAATAATCCATTCTTTGTGAGTCATCTTAAACGGGTAATCAATAAAACAACGTATTGTGTACATTGTGAATTATGTGAAGTAGAATGTCCAACCGGTGCTTTGTCCGTAGTCCCAATTGTGAAAATTGACAAGTCTAAATGCATCAAATGTCGTAAATGTTTAGACTTTAAGGAGGACGGATGTATTTCGGCAAATTCACTAAAACAGTCAGAAGGAATAAAAATGGCAACACAGAAAGACAAAAAGACGACAATTAATCGCTACAACAATTTCGGTTTCCGTGAGAAGTGGCTTCAATTCTATATGGAGCATGTGGACACATTCTTTGAGAATGACGAACACGGTATTAACAAGGAAAACCAAATGAATCCATTCTTAAACTGGATGCGTGATTCGGATATTCTCAAGACCGATTCTAAAGAAATGACGGAGATCGGTAAGTTGTTTGCTGAGAAGTATTCAGTTAAATCTGACAAAATTTGGGAGATTATTTGGATCAACCTTACCTGCAATTCTGAAATGTGTAGTTGGTATGCTTACAATATAGTCTACAATAAGCCTTATCAGAAATCAGAAATTGAAATAATGATGGAATCTTCTCTTGCTGAGTATAGTAATTCTGTAAGAAAAAATGCCCTTGGCTCCTTGCAAAATGCGTTTGTTTCATCACCTCTGGGCGAGAAACTTTCTGTTGGTATGATAACAAAAGAAAACAACAAGCCTGTTTTCAATAGAATACCATTTAATGCTATTTCTCTCTGTGCTGTAGCTTATTCTCTCTTCCGCTATGCCGAACGCCAGAAGCGTTACTTGCTGACAGTATCAGAATTCTATGACGTGAATCAGAGAGAGGGTATCTATCGTCAGTTTGGCATCAACAAGGACACCTTCGAGCGTCTGCTCCTGTCTCTTCAGGAAGATAGTAACCATGTTCTTCGTGTCGAACTTAACATGGGGCTGGACAATATTATCCTTCGGGATGACCTTAAATCAATCGACGTTCTTAAAATGATGCTTTAAGCACATCTACGACTATGGCTACAAAGTACTCAGACTATATCAAAATGCAGGATTTCCTGCCGGTTTATGACATGACGGATGAAACGCCTGAAATGTGGCGAACGTTCATCCCAACAAAACAGTTTTGCGACTTGCTGCAACGCAGTATAACCGCAATTACCTCGACCGAGATTAGCAAGAGACGCTCTATGTGGGTGCGTGGAACATTCGGCACGGGAAAAAGCCATGCCAGTAGTGTCGTTTGCCACTTGCTGTGTGATCCCGCCTCTGAAGTGGATGATTATATCCAAAACATTCCTAACGAGGTAACAAAGGCGCAGCTGACCGCTATTCGTAAACAGAAGCGTTACTTTCCTGTAGTATTGAAGGGTGTAGAAGGAGCATACAACATACCTCGTTTCTCTCTGTCTATTCAGCGTGAAACAAAAGAGGCTCTCAAGGCAGCAGGTTATCCTAATGTTGTGGTACATTCTGACTTCGACGAAGCCATCCGTTGGGTGGAAGGGCATAAAGCTCGTATTCCTGAACTTCTGGAAAATAACGATGAATTGGCATCTGAAGCATCGAACTATGATAAACTGATTGCAAAATTAAAAAACAATGATATTGATGTCTTCATGCACTTGGAAGAAGCTCTTGCGGCTGACAAGACATATCTAACAAGCGACAGCATCAGCGATTGGCTTGTAGAGGTTGAGAAAGCCATCGAAGAAGCAGGTATCGCTAATGGGCTGATTATTTTCTGGGATGAGTTTACCAGCGTTATGGACACTTTGAAAAGTGACCGTATCAATGTGCTTCAGAACATCGCAGAAAAATCTCAGAACCACAATGTTTTTCTTTACCTTATTTCGCATCGTGCTGAGAGTTCAAGTCTTGATGCTAAAGGTAAAGACATCACGAAGATGAGTGACCGCTATGATAGTGTAGATTACCAGATGGATGAGATTTCTACCTATCTGATTCTCCGTCATACATTTACTACCAAGGACGACTTAGATATGAGAATTATGGTTGCGAACCGTGTAGGATGCATTGACAAACAGATCTATGACTATTTATGTGAGAGTAATTCCAGTGACGAGAAAGAGTACATTCAGAATTTGTTTCCATTACATCCTTATACTGCGTTTCTTTGCTCGAAGATGTCGAACATCATGGGTTCAGCCAATCGTAGCGTGCTTAAGTTTATGAATGATGAGCAAAATGGTTTTAAGCAGTTTATAAATGAGCCAACGAACTATGACCAGAAGATGATGCTTACAGCCGATTGGCTTTGGGACTTCTTCTACTCGGAGTTTATCAATGAACCGCTTTGTACAGCCTTCACCAATGTATATTCGACTTACAAAGGTCATGTGGACAAAATGGGCGATGACTATATACGTGTTTTTAAGGTGATTCTTTTGCTGAACGCCTTGAGCGTGAAGTTCAAGAGCTCTCCAGAAAAGTACGCGCCAAATGACAAAAATCTAAAATACATTTTCTCAGGCGATCGTTGTTCGAACAAAATGGACGAGATTCTCAACTGGCTTGATGAGAGCAAGATTATCGTCCGTGACATCTTTGGTGAATTTAAGATTTCCGTATCGTCATAC
>CAVKQP010000104.1:4365-7177 GCA_963658165.1 Clostridium sp. CAG:302
ATACAATCCAGCCGAAATTACCAAGGAGAAGAATGCAGTTGCAAGCACATTCAAGACTGCAGTTGATTACCTAAAATATAACGATAAGAGCAAGCAGGAAATAGAAAAGATATTCCTTGTTGGTGAACGACTCATGCGTAAGTGCGAGCCTCAGTTTTATGCATGCGAAGAAAACGAGGCTGTATTGCGTAGCAAACTTAATAAATACACGAACGAGAAACCCAATTTCCTTCATGTAGCATTGTTCTTCTCTATTACAGACGAAGCTCGTGATATTATGGAGAACCGCGTGAGGGGATTCTCGGATGAGTTTGAAAATGCTATGTTCATTATTCCTTCCGAGGTATTCAGTCCTACATCGCAGAACCAATTTATTGATGCTGTAGCTCAGGCTAATGTCAGCCGGTCACATTTCAATACCGACGATGCTAGTCAGTTTGAAAATGCTGCCAAGGAGTATATAGTAAAATGGAAGAACCGCATGAATGGCGGTACCTATGCCATGTACTTCAATGGTAAACGATATAGCGATGGCATATTCAGTAACATCTATAATGTTATCAACAAGAAATTCAGTGCTCAGATATTCCCTGCTGGAATGGAGAGCGTGAAGGCTCTACAGAGTGAGTCTATGACATTCTTTGCGAATAAGAACTTCAAGGCTCTTTCCTTACAGATGCTCCAGAAGCGCACACGCGATGAATTGCTTAACTTGGGCGGTTCAGTACGTCCGACAAAGGCTATCTTTATGGATGGTGAAAATAATTTGGTGAATGACACTTGCGAATTGACAGAGGCAGCAAAGAATGGTAATTCTTGGCTCAATACTGTCTGCAAGGAAGTCGATAGGCTGATTGAGGCAGCTAAGAAAAAGTATGCTGACCGCTTCTCGCTTAGCGATGTCCTTGTTCCGTTGATGCGTTCTCCATACGGTATGTTTGCTAATCCTGCCAACTATGCCGTATTGGGATATGCCCTGCGTAAACATAAGGAAGACCTATTCAATCCAAGCACATCCCAACCGGTGGGTGATGAAAAACTCAACGATATGATTGAGATCCTTCTGAAGATGTGGGACAATGGAACGAGTGAGACAAGTAGCAAACTTCTTCTTCGTTTCGGTTCTGTCGAGGAACGTAATTTGACCAGCATACTTGGCGAGGTATTCAACCTTAGCATTGTAAAGGGTGTTAATATGACTGATCTGAAGAGCCTTGCATACGCCAAGTGGAGTATTACGGAGTTCTGCAAGCAGATTGCCAAATATCCGTTGTGGTCGTTGCTTTACTGCGAAGCCATCAATTCAAATCCAAACTGCAAGAAGGCAGTTAACGACTTGATCAGTCTTTT
The DNA here is from genome assembly GCA_963658165.1 of Clostridium sp. CAG:302. Lineage (GTDB taxonomy): Bacteria > Bacteroidota > Bacteroidia > Bacteroidales > Bacteroidaceae > Prevotella. The sequence continues at coordinate 5,716 of CAVKQP010000104.1, forward strand.
CAATCAAGATAGTTATCAACTTCCAAAAATCAAAGAACTGCTGCGCGAAATCAATGCCGACCAAATCGACCTCTATAGGATACTGACTAAATCGTCGAATTATCATGAAGGCTTCATGAATTTTATTAACGGAATCAAAGAGGTAGAGTTAAAGCAGGAATGGTGGAATGAACTTGAAGAAGAGTTATCACATCTCCAGTCGGAAATAGCATTCCGTAGGGAGGAAGATGTAAAGTCTTGTGTGATGTCGTTCTACATCAACAAGATTAAACCTGTGATTCCTGTTAAACCTGTCGACCCCGTTGATCAAGTAGGTCCAGATAATTCGGTTTCTCCTGTTACTCCTCAACCCGCTCCTGATGATGTCAAGAGAGCTAAGAATCTTGTCAAAGAACAGACCATGCCCAGTATGATGTGGCAAAAGGTTGTGTTGGATATGATTGAAAGCCATCCTGAAATATCTAAATTCCTAATTGATTATTTAGGCAGTTAAAGATGAGGCACATGGATACATCCGAAAAAGTAAAAATATTTAGTTCATTTAAGGAACTCACTCAAGAGATTATAAGAGATAAGGACACGCATGACATGCTATCACAACGCTATGCTGTCCGCTTTATTATGCTCAATAATTTCAACGAGTTTAAGGAATTGGCCAAATTTATGGTCAACATAGGTGTAGACATGCTCGATTTGGAGAATCTTATCGACGAAGGCGAAGATGACACATGGATTACGAAAGATACATTGAGGGGTGCAATAAGGGCATGTAAGACATCGACTTTTGTAACTCCTTTCTCTGAAGTGGTACGTTTTTATAATGACGATGATTTCAGAGGGTTCTTCAACGAGATAATGCTGATGGAGGATACTCATACCCCCCATAAGCGTATCTATATTCCATTGATTGGTCTCCAAAACCGCTTTACCGATTTTCTGAATCACTTTGCCCGTATCCAAGAGAGTGCTCCAATTTGGCGTTATGATGCAGAAACTCAATCTGTAGAAGTATTCCTTGCTAAGTACAAAGATTTTGTATTGCCGAATGACTCCGTGCAATGTCAACTTGATTCACTTCGTGAATGGCTCATGTTCTGGAAGAAACAAGCGCCACAGGAGAGAATTGTCTGCACCTCGATGCCGATAGGAGCTAAGTATAAGTACTCAAAGCCAGATAACATCTTTAACTTCACTCGAATATCGAATGCTTACGAGTTTATGACACAGTTTCTCGAACTCTATTTCCCCTTCGATTACGATGAGAGCGAGAAAGATTTCTGGGAAGAGTTACTGAAGCATATCGACAAATCGAAGTTTAACGATTTCTCTTTCGAGACATTTGTACGAACATCTTTCAATAAAGTAAAGTTTTCAGCATCCGATGTGATCGGCGAATGGGTAAAAACTGCTAATGGAGCATATCAACGTTGGCTTCTAAAGCATTTTGTGCTGGATACTAAAT
>CAVKQP010000105.1:0-2966 GCA_963658165.1 Clostridium sp. CAG:302
AATATAACACCGCCGGCAAGGAAGAAAGCTACAGCGCCGAAGAGTGGATCACCGACGAGTATGCCGTGAACAAGAAGAACACCAAGCTGCTGCCCATCACCGGCAAGTTCCGCCGCGCAACGGTGAACCGCATCCACCAGATATTCAGCGACATCAATAGCAAGTTTGCCATCTAACACCCACCCAGCATGACCCAAGAGGAAATAAAAGAAACCGTAGACGAAGCCGTGCGCCCCACATCACGCCGCCGCAAGCGCATGCCAGAAGACGACCGCTTCTTCGGAGTGCGCAACGCCCTGAACATCATCTTCATGATAGGCGCCGTGGTAGGCGTGGTCTTCTATCTGACCAACAGCGACAGCAACGCAGGCATCATCATCATCATGGCGTCGATGGCATTCAAGGTCATCGAATGCTGCTTACGGTTCATACACTAAATGAAAAGATTTTTCACCTCCGCCCTGCTCATCGTCCTCTCCACCCTGAGCACATGGGCGCAAGACTATAACCAGCTCACCGACGACGGACAATACACCTCGGCAGAACAGCGACGCAACAACCGCAGCAACGACAGTCTGCAGAGCAAACACCAAGAGATACCGAAAGGACTGAAGGTGTGGACCGTAGACGAGCGCTTCGGCGACCGCACACCCGCCGTGGCAGACACCCTCTCCTACCTGTTTATGAACACCATATTCACCTCCGGACTGCGGGGCGAATATAACACGCTGGGCAACCTCGGCTCGCCACGCATCGGCCGCATCTTCACCGACCGCAGCACCGACCAGGGGCAGTTCATCTTCGCCCACCCCTACGACTTCTTCATCACCCGACCCGGCGAGTGGCACTTCACCAACACCCTCTCGCCCATCACCAACCTCGTCTACGACAACTGCGGCAACCGCACCAATGGCGAAGACCACTTCAAGGCACGGTTCGCCGTGAACGCAGGCAAGCGCATCGGCGTAGGTTTTAAGTTTGACTACATCTACGGTCGCGGCTTCTATGCCGACCAGAGCACCTCACACTTCAACTACTCCATGTATGGCAGCTACCTCGGCGACCGCTATCAGGCACACGTGCTCCTGCAGACCAACCACGAGAAGGTGGCAGAGAACGGCGGCATCGTCAGCGACAACTATATCACACACCCCGAGAGCTTCAACGAGACCTACAGGGACAACGAGATTCCCACCGTCTTTGCCCGCAACTGGAACCGCAACAACAACACCCACCTATTCCTCACCCACCGCTACAGCCTCGGCTTCAGCCGCAAGGTGCCCATGACCGAAGAGGAAATAAAAGCGCGCAAGTTTGCCATGGAGTCGCAGAAAGAAAACGCAGCAGTAGACGCACGCGAGGAGGCTCGCAAGCGCGCCAAACGTGAAGGTCGCGACTTCGACGAACAAGCCTACGACAAGGCACAAGCGCAAAACTTCACCGGCAGACCCGACGACGCCAAGATAGCAGGCGACGAGAGTCAGCTCGCACAAACACAGGCGACCGACACCACGAAGACCAACCGCATCAGCGTGGAGAGCGCAGCCGCCGCCGACAGTCTGATCAGCGCAGAGAAGGAGAAAGCGGAGGAGGAACAATGGATGAAAACGGAATATGTGCCCGTGACGAGCTTCATCCACACCATGAAGTTTGACACCTACTCACGCATCTACCAAGCCTACGAAACACCCGCAGACTATTACGCTGCCACCTATGGCAACGTGGGCGGCGCACTGGGCGACAGCATCTATGACAAGACTCGCCACTACAACCTGAAGAACACCTTTGCCATCGCCCTGTTGGAAGGCTTCAACAAGTGGGCAAAGGCAGGACTGAAGGTGTTTGCCACCTCCGACCTGCGCCACTTCACACTGCCCGAAACAGACGGCACGGAGAGCACCTATAACGAGCACAATCTCAGCGTGGGCGGACAACTGTCGAAGACCGAAGGGGCGCTGCTGCACTACAACGTGACGGGCGAAGTGTGGCTCGTGGGTAAGGACGCTGGACAACTGCGCATAGACGCCAAGGGCGACCTCAACTTCCGCCTGCTCGGCGACACGGTAAGGTTGGCTGCCAACGCCTTCATACACCACGACAACCCCGGGTTCTACTATCGCCACTATCAGTCGAAACACCTCTGGTGGAGCAACGACGACCTGTCGAAGATCATCCACACCCACCTAGAGGGACGATTCACCTGGCAGCGCACCAATACCCACCTGCGCTTCGCCTACGACAACCTGCAGAACTACACCTACTTCGGACAGTCGTACACCCTCACCACGGAGGGGCGCACGGGCAACACCGTCAGCGTGCGACAGGCAGGTGGCAACATCAGCGTCATCACCGCCTCCGTGGCACAAGACTTCCGCCTCGGACCGCTCCACTGGGACAACGTGGTGACCTATCAGAAGTCGACCAACGACGACGTGCTCCCCCTGCCCGCCCTCAACGTATACACCAACCTCTACTTGCGCTTCAAGATTGCGCACGTGCTCGACGTGGACCTGGGTGCCGACGCGCGCTATTTCACCAAATACTACGCTCCCGACTATAGTCCCGCCCTCGGACAGTTTACCACCCAAGAGGGTGACAGCCGAGTGAAGGTGGGCAACTTCCCCGTGGTGAATGCCTACGCCAACTTCAACCTGAAGCACACGCGTTTCTTCGTGATGATGAGTCACGTGAATGGCGGTGGCACCGAGGGCGCCTTCCTCGTGCCCCACTACCCCGTCAACTCGCGCATCTTCCGCTTCGGTCTCAGCTGGAATTTCTTCAACTGATAGCAAGCGCCAGAGCCCCTACCACATGCCGAAGCGCCAAGGTAGTAGTCGACGCGCACACGCATCGTACCCTAGCGACCAAAAAGAAAGAATGGCGGGACAAGCAGTTCACCTCATGCTCGACAGTTCTTCGGGATTTGCAATCCCGAAGATGCATACTCCATGGGATTTGTAATCCCA
>CAVKQP010000105.1:3000-7176 GCA_963658165.1 Clostridium sp. CAG:302
ATTACAAATCCCATGACATTACCAACGCTCGGGATTACAAATCCCGAGCAACAGTAAGCAAAGTAAGCAACAGGGAGCAACAGTGAAGTAAGAGGGCGCCAGCCCTACTACAGAACAAAAAACCTGAATATACATTATAAAATGGTATAAGACATGAAACGAATCATCATGACAACACTTGCACTGGCAAGCATCACACTTACCATGACAGCAAAGACAAAAACTGTGACCATCCGCGTCGTGGAAACCAGCGACGTGCACGGGAGCTTCTTCCCGTGGGACTTCATCACCGGACAACCCAAAGAAGGATCGCTCGCACGCGTGAGCTCCTATGTGAACAAGATCCGCCAGCAGGGCGACAACCTCATCCTGCTCGAAAATGGCGACATCCTACAGGGACAACCCACGTGCTACTACTACAACTATGTGGCAACACAACAGCACAATGTGGCTGCCGACATCGTGAACTATATGAAATATGACGCACAGACGTGGGGCAACCACGACGTGGAGACAGGACACGCCGTCTACGACAAGTGGATGGAAGAACTGCAATGCCCCGTGCTGGGTGCCAACATTGTGTGTGCCGCCTCGGGCAAACCCTATGTGAAGCCCTACACCATGGTGGAACGCGACGGCGTGAAGGTGGCACTCATCGGCATGATCACCCCCGCCATCCCCAACTGGTTGCCCAAGAAGCTCTGGAGCGGTCTGCGCTTCGAAGAGATGGTGAGTTGCGCCCGCAAGTGGGTGGCATATGTGAAAGAGCACGAACACCCCGACGTGATCATCGGCATGTTTCACTCGGGCAAGAACGGCGGCATCTCGCTGCCCGAATATGACGAAGACGCCTCGGAGAAGGTGGCAGAGCAAGTGCCGGGCTTCGACCTCGTGGTGTATGGCCACGACCACACCCGCCACAACGACACGGTGAAAAACACAGAGGGCAAAGACGTGGTGTGTCTCGACCCTGCCAACAACGCACTCGCCGTGTGTGACGCCACCATCACCGTGGAGAAGAACGGCGACAAACTGGTGAGCAAGAGCGTGAAAGGCGCTGTGGTAGACGTGCGCAACGAGCCCATCGACGAGCAGTTTATGGCGCATTTCCAACCACAAATCGACGAGGTGAAGGCGTGGGTGAACCAGTCGATCGGCACGTTCACCGACAACGTATACACCCGCGACAGCTACTTCGGATCGTCGGCATACATCGACCTGGTGCACAACCTGCAACTCAAAATCACGGGTGCCGACATCTCGTTCAACGCTCCCCTACTCTTCAACTCCGTCATCCACAAGGGCGAGGTGAAGACAGCCGACATGTTTAGCCTCTATAAATATGAGAACATGCTCTACGTGCTCCGCATGACAGGACGCGAGATACGCAAGCACCTCGAGATGAGCTACGACCTCTGGGTGAACACCATGAAGAGCGCTGACGACCACCTGCTGCTGCTCAGCGAGCGCACCAAGGCAGACCAACAGCGACTGGGCTTCAAGAACTTCTCGTTCAACTTCGACAGTGCCGCAGGCATCGACTACGAGGTGGACGTGACCAAGCCCGACGGCGAGAAGGTGAAGATACTCCGCATGTCGAACGGAGAACCCTTCGACGAGAACCGCTGGTATAAGGTGGCGATGAACAGCTACCGCGGCAATGGCGGCGGCGAACTGCTCACGGCGGGTGCAGGCATAGCCCACGACTCACTGGAGAGCCGCGTGGTCTACAAGAGCGACCTCGACCTGCGCCACTATCTCGCAGAGGAAATCAAGAAACTCGGCAACGTGACACCCAAAGCCAACAACAACTGGCGCTTCGTGCCCGAGGCATGGACCAAGGCGGCAGCAAAGCGCGACAAGAAATTGCTCTTCGGAGAAGAATAGTAACAACAAACACGAAAGTCATGAAACAATACTGGTTCGTATTCTGCAAAGGCGACATCATGCTCGAGCGCCTCGCAGACGGCACCTATACCATCCCCTTGCAAGAGGAGGCACCCGTAGAAGTGAAACCCTGGACGGCTGTCCTCAACGTAACACCCATCGACGACACGCCCGTGAAGGCCCTCTCGGTAGACGCACCCGTGACCTGCGACGCACGCTTCGAGATGTGCGGACTGAGACAGTCGTTCTATAAGCTCTCGCCCGTGCTCTATCTCAGGGCAGGCAAGTGCCAGGAGTTGCTCTACTGGGACAAGAACACCCGCTTCTGTGGCGTGTGTGGAGCACCCACGGCGATGCACACCGACATCTCGAAGCGCTGCACCATGTGCGGCAAGGAGGTGTGGCCCCAGCTCGCCACTGCCGTCATCGTGCTCATCCGTCGTGGCGACGAGATATTCCTCGTGCATGCCAAGAATTTCAAGGGTGAGTTCTACGGTCTTGTGGCAGGGTTCGTGGAGACGGGCGAAACGCTCGAAGAGGCAGTGCGCCGCGAGGTGAAGGAGGAGACCAACCTCGACATCAAGAACCTGCGCTACTTCGGTTCGCAGCCCTGGCCCTACCCCTGCGGCCTCATGGTGGGCTTCATGGCAGACTACGATGGTGGCGACGTGCACATACAGCGCTCCGAACTGCGCAACGGCGGTTGGTATCACATCGACCACCTGCCCCAGCTCCCCGAAAAGCTCTCCATCGCCCGCCGCATCATCGACGCCTGGCTGAAAGAGAAAGGCAGAATAGCTGATTAGTAGTCGACGCGCCCCCGCGTCGACCTTAGCGACCAAAGGCAAAGAATGGCGTGACAAGCATTCACACATGCGACAAGGGGCAGGCGGGGGCGCCAGCCCTACTACATGCCGAAGTGCGCGATGTTCTTCGGGATTTGTAATCCCGAAGATGCATACTCCATGGGATTTGTAATCCCAACACACAAGCGCAACAACGAGGGAGTATTCTGGGATTACAAATCCCATGACATTACCAGGCTCGGGATTGCAAATCCCGAGCAACAGTCGGCAACAGTCAGCAACTGTCAGCAACTGTCAGCAACAGTCGGGAGTGACAGTCAGCAACAATTAAGGATGCAAGCACCAACGTAGTAGTCGACGCGCCCCCGCGTCGTACCTTAGCGACAAAAGGCAAAGAATGGCGTGACAAGCACTTCACACATGCGACAAGGGGCAGGCGGGGGCGCCAGCCCTACTACATGCTACTAACGTTTGGAAATTTTTTCCGCAGAAAATATGCACTTTTGTTTGTTGTTTCGTGGAAATAGTATATCTTTGCAATCGCAACGGAAAAATAACCATTAAATAACCAATAAAAGAAATTAATTATGAAAGCAACAGAAGTTGTAGAGAATCTGAAGCGTAGATTCCCTAATGAGCCGGAGTATATCCAGGCTGTGAGCCAGGTGCTCGGAACCATTGAGGAGGAATACAACAAGCACCCCGAATTTGAGCGTGCCAACCTCATTGAGCGCCTCTGCATCCCCGATCGTCTCATCGAATTCCGCGTGTCATGGATCGACGACAAGGGCAACGTGCAGACCAACATGGGCTACCGTGTGCAGCACAACAACGTGATCGGTCCCTACAAGGGCGGACTCCGGTTTCACGCTTCTGTGAACCTCTCCATCCTCAAGTTCCTTGCCTTCGAGCAGACCTTCAAGAACTCGCTCACCACGCTGCCTATGGGCGGTGCTAAGGGTGGTTCCGACTTCTCGCCTCGTGGCAAGAGCAACGCAGAGGTGATGCGTTTCTGCCAGGCATTCATGAACGAGCTCTACCGCCACATCGGTCCCGACGAGGACGTGCCCGCTGGTGACATCGGCGTAGGCGGTCGTGAAGTGGGCTACATGTTTGGTCAGTATAAGAAGTTGACCCACTGTTTCCAGGGCATGCTCACCGGTAAGGGTCAGGAGTTTGGCGGTTCACTCATCCGCCCCGAAGCAACAGGCTACGGCAACGTATACTTCCTGCTCAACATGCTGGCTACCAAGAACATCGACATCAAGGGCAAGACCGTCCTCGTGTCTGGTTCGGGCAACGTGGCACAGTATACCATGGAGAAGCTCATCGAGCTCGGTGCTAAGCCAGTGACCTGTTCAGACTCCAACGGCTACATCTATGATCCAGACGGCATCGACGCAGAGAAGCTCGCCTACATCATGGAACTGAAGAACGTGGAGCGTGGCCGCATCAAGGAGTATGCCGAGAAGTATGGCGTGAA
>CAVKQP010000106.1:0-5443 GCA_963658165.1 Clostridium sp. CAG:302
GCCGTAGGTTATCAGCCTACATTGGCGAGCGAGATGGGACAGATGCAGGAGCGTATCACATCAACCAAGAAGGGGTCTATCACATCTGTACAGGCTGTCTATGTGCCTGCCGATGACCTTACCGACCCTGCTCCGGCAACCACCTTTACTCACCTCGACGCTACCACAGAGTTGAGCCGTAAGATTGCCGAACTTGGTATCTATCCTGCCGTAGACCCTCTGGGTAGTACTTCACGTATCCTTGACCCACTGATTGTAGGCAAGGCACACTATGATTGTGCACAGCGCGTGAAGCAGATTCTGCAGCGCTACAAGGAACTTCAAGACATCATCGCCATCCTCGGTATGGACGAACTTTCTGACGAAGACAAGTTGACCGTGAACCGCGCACGTCGTGTGCAGCGCTTCCTCTCTCAACCTTTCGCCGTGGCAGAGCAGTTCACTGGTTTGAAGGGCGTGATGGTGCCTATTGAGGAAACCATCAAGGGCTTCAACGCTATTCTTGATGGTGAGGTGGACGACCTGCCTGAACAGGCATTCCTCAATGTCGGTACTATTGATGATGCCATTGCCAAGGGAAAGAAACTGATGGAGCAGGCTACTGCCCAGTAATCGTACAACTCGTAAAACTGAATGACTATGGGATTGAGATTAAGAATCGTTTCTCCCGAAAAGACTGTGTTCAACGGGGAAGTGGACAGCGTGGCTGTGCCAGGCACGAAAGGTGCTTTCGTGATACTGAAAGACCATGCTCCCCTCATTTCCACCTTGCAAGAGGGTATCGTGGAATACGGAACGGAAGGCAACAAAAGTCAGCTTGCCATCAAAGCGGGCTTTGTGGAAGTTCAGAAAAACGACGTGAACCTTTGTGTGGAAGTGTAACAACCTATGGAACGCAAAACGATAGACAGCATAAAGGCTAAATATGTGAAGTATGGCTTGTGGTTGCTTGCGGCTTTGTTCGTGGCAGGCATGGTCTACGATCGCATTAGTGGCATCTTCGCACAATGGGATTTGATTGTGTCGACCATCTATAGCCTCGTGTCGCTGTTTGCTTATGGAGCATGTTGGAAAGGAGTGGCGAAAAGTTCGCCAAACAATCTCAGCAAGTTCTATATGGCATGTTCCACCTTGCGGATGATGTCCGCCCTCATGGTGGTGGTAATCTATTGTTTCGCTGTGAGACAGTTTGACGCAATCATTCGATTTGTGGTCTACTTTCTCGTCTTCTATGTGGTGATGTTGGTATACAACGTCGTTTACTTCACCAAAGTGGAAAAAACAATTAAAAAAGAAAACTAATATGACAAAACTGAGACATTTGTTCTTGATAGTGATGCTACTCTTGACCGTCATGCCTACTATGGCATCGGAGCAGGAAAAGGGAAGCATAGACTTTCAGGGCATATTGTGGGGTCATATCAAAGATTCTTATGAATGGCATGTGACCAATATCGGAGACAAGCCAATCGTTATCAATCTGCCGATTATCGTGCATAGTTCTACAGGGTGGCATGTGTTTTCCAGCAGCGAGTTTGCAGAGGAAAAAGATGCCAAGGGCAATCGTCCTGGCCCTTACGGACTGTACATATCTGGCAGTCAAGACCATGAGAATAAAATCTGCGAGACGGTGAATGGTCAGGAGGTACGTCCTTTCGACATCTCCATCACCAAGACCGTAGCAGTCTTATTCATTGATGCGATTATCTTGTTGCTCTGCATATTGATACCTGCAAGGTGGTGCCGCAAGCATAAACCTGAAGACCCCGCACCAAAGGGTTTTGTGGGCTTGATGCATATGTTCGTGATGTATATCTACGATGAAGTGGTGAAGCCATCGTTGGGCAAAGACGCTGACAAATATGCGCCCTATCTGCTCACCTGCTTCTTCTTCATCTTCGTGGCGAACATCATGGGCGTGGTTCCGTTCCCTCCAGGTGGCGGAAACTTGACAGGCAACATTGCTTGCACCTTCTTCCTCGCTTTGTGCACGTTCTTGATAACCAATTTCACGGGCACAAAAGAGTATTGGAAGGAAATCTTCTGGCCTGAGGTGCCCACTTGGTTGAAGGTGCCCGTTCCACTGATGCCGTTCCTTGAATTGTTTGGTATCTTTACAAAGCCATTGGCATTGACCATCCGTCTTTTTGCCAATATGATGGCAGGTCACGCCATCGCACTATCTTTCGCCTGCATCATCTTCATCATGTTTGGCGTAGGAGTAGTAGCTGGTACAGCGATGACCGTTGTCAGTGTGTTGATGAGCATCTTTATGATGCTTCTCGAAGTGTTGGTATGCTTCATTCAAGCATTGGTATTCACCATGCTGAGTGCAGTGTTCATCTCTATGGCGCATGTGAAACCACATGCTGCCGAAGCAAAGTAAAAACAGTATATATAAACAAGAAATAATAACTTAAAATTTCAAGATTATGTTATCATTATTATTAGCAGCAGATGCTTTAGCAAAATTAGGTGCCGCTTGTGGCGCAGGTTTAGCCGCTATCGGTGCAGGTATTGGTATTGGTCGTATTGGTGGTCAGGCAATGGATGCTATGGCTCGCCAGCCAGAGAAGATGGGTGATATCCGTTCAAGTATGATTATCGCCGCTGCTCTTGTTGAGGGTGTGGCATTCTTCGCTGTCATCATCGCCGTGCTAGCACTCTTCGCTTAATACAAGCGAAGTCGAAGTTAAGAATATAAACTAATCACAGCTATGGGTTTATTGATTCCTGATACTGGTCTGCTTTTCTGGATGGCACTCGTCTTCTTCGTGGTGCTCTTCATCTTGTGGAAGTGGGGATTCCCGGCTATCATTCATATGGTGGACGAGAGGAAACGCTTCATCGATGAGAGTCTGCAGAAGGCACACGAAGCCAACCAAAAGCTTGCCAATATCCGTAAAGAAGGCGAATCCATTCTGCAGGGAGCGCGTGAAAAACAGGCATTAATCCTAAAGGAGGCTGCCGACACGCGTGACAGTATCATAGAGAAAGCACAGGGCAAGGGCCACGATGAGGGTGCTCGTCTGATCGCAGAGGCTAAGGCCGAAATAGAAAGCGAGAAGCAGCGTGCCATCGGAGAAATCCGCGCCCAAGTGGCAGAACTTTCAGTGATGATTGCCGAAAAGATTCTGCGCGAGAAACTCTCTACAGATAGCAAGCAGATGGACATGATCGATAGACTGCTGGATGAGGTTTCTGTTGAAGATAAAAACAAGTAAGCTATGGAAATCGGAGTAATTTCGGTCAGATACGCCCGCGCTCTTCTCAAGAGTGCTACCGAGGCAAGACTCGACGAACAGGTGTATGGCGAGATGCAGACTCTGGCGCAGAGCTACATCCGTGTTCCCGAGCTGCGATTCACGATAGACAATCCCATGCTTGCCAAGAGCCATAAGGCAAAAATCTTGCTGACGGCTTGCGGAGGAAAGGGCGTGAGCAAACTTACTGAAAGGTTTATCACGCTTGTTCTCAAGGAGGGTAGGGAGAAAGCCATGCAGTTTATGGCGAACTCTTATGTCACCCTGTATCGAAAACAGAAAAACATCACCCGCGGTAGACTCATCACTGCTACTGCTGTATCTCCGGCAACGGAAAACAAGATGCGACAGATGGTGGAGAGAAAAACTCAAGGTACTGTGGAATTTCAAACCGAGGTGAACCCCGATATCATCGGAGGCTTCATCCTCGAATACGGAACTTACAGAATGGATGCGAGTGTGCAGTCGCAACTTCGCAACATCCTGACACAGTTAAAACGCTAAACTATTGTAATAACGAAGTCCGTGGCACTGCTACGGACGAAGATTAAGAATTGAAAATGTCAGATAAAATAAAACCAAGCGAAGTATCAGAAGTTCTGCTGCAGCAACTTTCTGAGGTAAACGATGGCCAAAAGTTTGACGAAGTTGGTACCGTGCTCACCGTGAGCGATGGTGTGGCTCGCATCTATGGCTTGCGCAATGCCGAGGCTAATGAGTTGCTGGAGTTTGAGAATGGCACGATGGCCATCGTGATGAACTTGGAGGAAGACAACGTCGGTTGTGTGCTCTTGGGTCCTACTGCTGGCATCAAGGAGGGTATGGTTGTGAAGCGCACCAAGCGTATCGCCTCTATTCGCGTGAACGACAACATGCTCGGTCGTGTGATAGACCCTCTGGGAAACCCGATTGACGGCAAGGGAGAAATCGATCTCTCTGAGTCGTTTGAGATGCCGCTCGACCGTAAGGCTCCGGGTGTGATTTATCGCCAACCCGTGAAGGAACCACTCCAGACAGGTCTTAAGGCTGTCGACTCCATGATTCCTATCGGCCGTGGTCAGCGTGAGCTTATCATCGGTGACCGCCAGACAGGTAAGACTGCCATCGCCGTTGATACCATCATCAACCAAAAGAGTTTTTATGATGCAGGGAAACCTGTATATTGTATTTACGTAGCCATCGGTCAGAAGGCTTCTACTGTAGCTGCTTTGATGGAGAATCTGAAGCAGCATGGTGCCATGCCTTACACGATTATTGTGAGTGCAACTGCCGCCGATCCTGCTGCCATGCAGTATTACGCACCATTTGCAGGTGCTGCTATCGGTGAGTATTTCCGTGATCGCGGTTATTCCGCATTGGTAGTCTTTGACGACTTGTCGAAGCAGGCTGTAGCTTATCGTGAGGTGTCGTTGATCTTGCGTCGTCCTTCTGGACGTGAGGCTTACCCTGGCGACGTGTTCTATTTGCATAGCCGTCTGCTCGAGCGTGCTGCACGTATCAACGACCAGCAGGAAGTGGCTGAGAAGATGAACGACCTGCCAGAGTGTATGAAGGGTCATGTGCGTGGCGGTGGTTCGCTCACAGCTCTCCCTATCATTGAGACACAAGCTGGTGACGTGTCTGCCTACATTCCGACCAATGTGATCTCTATTACCGACGGTCAGATTTATCTTGAGACCGACTTGTTCAACCAAGGATTCCGTCCTGCCATCAACGTAGGTATCTCTGTGAGCCGTGTGGGTGGTTCTGCACAGATCAAGAGTATGAAGAAGGTAGCTGGTACGCTGAAGATTGATATGGCTCAGTATCGTGAGCTTGAGGCTTTCTCCAAGTTCTCAAGCGATATGGATCCTGTGACAGCCATGACTATCGACCGAGGCCGAAAGAACAATCAGCTCTTGATTCAACCTCAGTATTCTCCTATGCCTGTTGGTGAGCAGATTGCCATTCTCTATTGCGGCACACACGGCTTGATGTCGAGTGTTCCTGTAGAGAAGGTGCGCGAGTGTCAAGATACGTTCCTCGACAAGATGCGCTCCGCTCATCAAGATGTGATCGACACCTTGGCTTCAGGCAAGATCGATGACACGATAGCAAAGGTTATCGAAGATACGATGGCCGACATTGCCGGACAATATAAGTAATAGCCTATGCCGTCATTAAAAGAGATAAAAAATCGT
>CAVKQP010000106.1:5453-7154 GCA_963658165.1 Clostridium sp. CAG:302
GCACCCGCAAGATAACGAGTGCCATGAAGATGGTGGCTTCATCTAAGTTGCATCATGCACAGGTGATGATTGGCAATATGCTGCCCTATGAGAATATGCTTGAGCACATCCTCCAATCGTTTCTAGCGGCTATGCCCGATGTACGCACTCCACTCAACGTGGAGCACGCTCAAGTGAAACGTGTGGCGCTGGTGGTCTATTCGAGCAACAGTAGCCTTTGCGGTGGCTTCAATGCCAATGTCATCAAGATGATGAACCACGTGATAGACGATTATAAACATCTCGGTTCCGATGGCGTTGTGGTTTATCCCATAGGCCGTAAGGTGGCCGAGACTGTGGCTAAGATGAAAATTCCCGTTGGGGGTGACTTCATTGAATTGGTTGACAAACCTAATGCCAACCAATGTCAACAGATAGCCGAAGAACTTTGCAAGAAGTATGCGAAAGGTGAATTGGATAAGGTTGAGCTCATCTACCATCATTTCAAGAGTGCCGGATCGCAGATTCTCACACGCAAAACGTTCTTGCCAATTGACGTCACGGGTGACTTCATGTGGGACAATGAGCGTGATCTTACCTCGACTGTCGTTACCGAGAAGGCTCAGGAATATCTGCGCCAGAAAGGCAACAAGGCAGCTTCTGCCAAGGATGAGGAGGTGAAGCCTCTCAATGACGACTTCATTGTGGAGCCTGATTTGGCCACTGTGCTTTCTCAACTCATTCCACAAGAACTCAAGTTGATGCTCTACACAGCACTTCTTGATAGCATTGCTAGTGAGCATGCCGCTCGAATGGTGGCTATGCAGACGGCTACCGATAATGCAGACGAATTGTTGCGTACACTCAATTTGCAGTACAACAAGGGACGCCAGCAGGCTATTACCAACGAATTGCTTGATATCGTTGGCGGCTCGTCTAACAACTGACCTTGCCGTCTCCTACATCATAGTGCGGAAATATCTCTTTCATCAGAGGTATTTCCGCATTTTCCTTTTTTGCGCTTGCCCATGGCAAAAAATGCACTACGGTGCGTTGCCCGATGCACTATAGTGCGATGCCCAATGCACTATGCTGCGATGGCCAACGCACCGTAGTGCATTTTTTTATGGATTACTTGAAAAGAATTGCTATCTTGTTAAACATTAATAAGTTTGCGGATTTTGCGGTAATTAAGAAGATATATCCTATCTTTGCATTAGACTCCATACTAACACTATAAAATAAAAAGGAATGAAGAACAAGAAACAAATTCGAAACGACTTGACAATACTTTTACCGTTGGTGATGGTTGTGTCGGTATTGACTGTTATCGCAGGTTGCAGACAACCGGAAAAGAACATTTCGCTCATACATGAGGGTCATGAGTATGTTGATCTCGGTCTTCCCTCTGGCACCATGTGGTCAACCGTGAACGTGGGCGGCGAGCAAGACTCCCTTGCCACTGATTATTATGCATGGGGAGAGACCGAGACCAAGATGTCTTACTCCAAAGACAACTATCAATGGGCAGATGGTTATCCAGAGGCCTACACGGTGCTTCAGGAGAAGGATGACGTGGCTCATGTGAAATGGGGAGGTAAGTGGCGGCTACCCACCAAGGAGCAAATCGATGAGTTGATTGACACAGTACACAACACTACTTGGATCGTAAGTCCCGTCAAGGGCCATCTGAGCTGCATCGTGAAGAGCAAGCGCAACGGG
>CAVKQP010000107.1:0-7094 GCA_963658165.1 Clostridium sp. CAG:302
ACCAATTTATTCCGCCGTAAAGTTATAACTTTTTCTCCAAACAAAAGAAAGAAATGAAACAAGATAACAATGTGGATGCATTTTTACCCCTTGTTTAGACGAATTCCACAGGGAAAAGATAGAACTTTCGGTCAGTGGCGAAGTCTATCATCCACTGGTCCACGATGATATGTGGGTCGAGGGCTTTGATGGTGAGCGTGTGTGTGCCACCTTTTAAATGGGGTAGGGGAAGCGTTTTGACCGCTTGCCCACGCAGCACATTGAGTTTCCATTGCTCCGAACGGAAGGGCTCTTTCAGGTCGAAAACCGTGGCTTTGCCGCCGTCGATGCTGACGCTGAACCTCAGATGGCCCTTGTCGTTGGGTTGGGTGGGGATGAGGGCAATGCGGAGCAAGGCGGTCGTGTCGCCTGCCACGCTGAACTCATAGCGGAGACTGTCGCCTTGAGGAAGCGTGACAGCGTGCATGCTGTGGCCCAACATATCTGTTGTGTATGCTCCTGCTGAGGCTGCTTGCCAGTCGCAAGCGTTGCGAGCAATAGTTCCATCTGCTTGCAAGAGATGTGTGACGCGAGGTTGATTGTAAGCGCAAAGCATGGTAATGTCTTTGGCGGCAATGTCTACGGGGAGATCGGGCTTTCTGAAGACAGGCAAGTCGCGCGGCCACATCGACATCAGTCCGTTCCATTTGCCACCTGCCAAGTGTTGGTTATAGTGACGGGTGAGTTCGGCGATGTCTCGGTAGCCTTCCAAGCTGCGAGCACAAAGCGTCTGGAGTGTGCTGTCGCATAGGGCAAGGGAGTCTTTCGGGGTGCCCTTTGCCTCGGCATAGTCATTTGCTTTTTGTCGATAGAGCACCTTGCGAGCCATGGCAGCGGCGCAGCGCACGGGGTAGGTGATGGCTGCGAAGTAGGCATCTCTCAGTTCGGGACGTATGGAACGACCGATATGGTTGACGGAATCAACAATCTCAGCATAGTGGTCAAGGTATCGGTCTAGTTCGTTGCCAAAGGCTTGCTCGTTGAATTCCGTGGCTTGCATCAGACTGAGACCGCGGTTATACTTCTTCTTGTCTAACTCTACCTGACTCCATCCCATAAACTCAGGCTTGCGCTCTCCGCACAATTGGTAGAAACGGCGCATGGCTGGATAAAGGCGTTCGCCCGCTTCACGACCGAATTGTCGGCAGAGCCACGCTTGGTAGTGATTGCCTACGGTAGCGGACGAGACACTGTTGATGTTCCAAGCCATGTCTAAAAAGAGTTCGAGGTCGTAGCCTGCTACCTTAGGGTCGTGCACGTTGGCAATCCATAGTTTGCGCGCATTGTGGTGGTAGGCGGTCTGCATCTCGTTGACGATGAGTCCCGGTTGGGTGGTGGAAAGCCAAAGATGGTCGTGTGGTCGACCCCAATAGCTCAAGTGGTAGTAGACCCCAGCACCGCCCACACGCTTTTGCTCGGCAGCGTCGGAGAGGCGTGTGAGGTAGCCGTAGTTATCGTCGCACCACATGAGGGTGACATAGTCGGGCACTTTCAGACCGCGCTCATAGATTTGCAACACCTCTTTGTAGGGCACGAACACCTGCATTTGTTTGGACGGATCACCAATGTACCGACGGATGAGTTGCTGTTGGTCATCAATGACCTGTTGCAACGCTTGCGTCTTCTCGTCCATGGTTTTCACGCCTTCCATGGACCCATCGTGGATGCCACGCATGCCGATGGTGAACATGTTGCCGCCAGCAGAACCCTTTACTTCTTTTAGGCGCTCCGCCCAATAGTCTTGCACGGCTTGGCGGTTGGTCATATAGTTGAACGCTCCCCGCTGTTCCACATCCCATTCTCCCACATTGTTGCGCAAGAGCGGTTCACAGTGGGAGGTGCCAACCACGATGCCGCAACTGTCAGCAACGGCTTTTGCACCCGGTGTCTGGAAGAAGGCACGAGTGCCAGGGTGCATGGCGGGCCATAGCGCATTGCCTCGCAGACGGAGCAACAGTTGGCATAGCTTCTTGTAGGTGGCAGCTCCGATGACGCCTTTCTCACTCTTGTCAAACGTCGTGCTGCTCCAAGGACGCAGAGACCAGTCTTCATCGTTGATGAAAATGCCACGATATTCCACCGATGCACCTTGTGTGGTAGAGAACGAACTGTCGATGGAGAGTTGTTTTTTGTGCTCGGGAACCACGTCGCCCCACCATATCCACGGATTTACTCCTGCCATGCGTGATAGTTCCAACACGCCATAGGCAGTGCCCCGACCATTGGCTCCCACGATGAGAAGGTGGTGGTCGGTGACGGAGATGTGGAATCCATCTGTTTCTTTCTGCAGTTTTTCGACAGGCACACCCTGCCGTTTGAGGCGGCGAAGGGTGGCGTTGGAGGCTTGATCGAGTTGGGTAATCTGTAGCGTAGCCACCTCTTCTTTGGCTGGAACGGCAGTTTTACCAGTCACGGCGAGCATGTCGGAAGAAAACATCTGCAGGGCAACGCCTACCACGGGCGCACTCTTCCCTTTGACATGATAGCTGACAGGACTTTTCCCATCGTACCATAGGAAGTCGGCAGCGTGGGCTGCACACATGCCAAAACTGGCGAAGCCAATCACGAGGAGTATTTTGTTTAGACGGTTCATAGGGCAGTATTGATTGTTGTTGTCATCATTTAAACGATGTGCAAATATACTGAAAAATGAGCGCTCGGCAGATAAGATTTGATAAATATGTATAAAAGGAGAGCGGAATACTTGTTTGCTGCCCACGAAAAATGTATTTTTGCCATGCAACAAAACGTGATAGCCTATGCAAAATCTATACATGGTATGCTTATCTTTGGGAATTGTACTGGTGGGGTGTACCGCCCCGTCTGGAGAAGCCATATCGGCGGAAGAGGCAAAAGCCAAACGGCAGGCAGAATTGGCGGACGAAATCAAAGAGGATATGGCAGGCCGCCACTTCGTCATCGACGTGTGGCAGATGTATCCACATAGTGCCCCTGCCATGACACTGGGCTCCACGTTTACGCTTGAACTGCGTGGCGACACTGTCTTCTCCAATCTTCCCTACTTCGGACGCGCTTATCATGTGCCTTACGGAGGCGGAGACGGACTCCATTTCACGGCTGTCATAGCTGATTACAAACTAAAACGCGTGAAGGATTGTTGGCGTACTACGTTCTCTGCCCGTAACGAGGGCGATACCTATGTCTATACCATTGATGTGTATGACAATAGTGCGGCTACCATTGGGGTTTCATCTAACTATCGCGAACACATCAGCTTCAGTGGATTGAAGGACTGATCTTCATGGAATTGAAATATTGGTTACGGATTGTAAGTGTGTTTTAAACACAAATTACATTATGGTATCAAGGAGACGCTAGCTGGCTAGAAAATTTAGATAAATTGGCATTAATGGACAAAATATCACCAATTGTGTATCAAAAGGACACTTTTGAGTGTGTTTTATACAGGTGTTAGATTGAAACTTTAGTCTTTGTTTACACTCCGAAAAAAGACAATGAAATATAGCTAAAAGAACGTTAAATGGTTTGGAAGTATCAAATTATTACTATAACTTTGCACGTGTAAAAACAAGAAATCTCTCTTTTCTATAAAATAAAGGTAATCTTTTTACCCTGTAAATTATAAGCCCAAGCCGCTCAGTGATGCGCAGCTTGGGCGATTTTTTTGTACTTATCCTTATGTTGGTGTGCCGTCAGGGGGGTGATACGGCATCGAGAGTATGCTTAAATGTTCAAGTCCAACTCTACAGGGCAGTGGTCGCTGCCCATGATATCGGTGTGTATCTTGGCGTCACCCAAGAGGGGACGCATCCTATCAGACACGACAAAATAGTCGATGCGCCATCCTGCGTTCTTCTCTCTTGCCTTGAAACGATAGCTCCACCACGAATAGGTGACTTGTTCGGGGTAGAGTGTGCGGAACGTATCGCAGAACCCACTGTCAAGCAGTTGGCTGAACTTCTCACGCTCCTCGTCCGTAAAGCCTGCGTTTCTGCGGTTGGTCTTGGGATTCTTGATGTCTATTTCTTCGTGTGCCACATTCATATCGCCACAGATAATGACTGGCTTTTCTTGGTCAAGTTTGCGAAGATAAGCCTGAAAATCGGCCTCCCACTGCATGCGGTAGTCCAACCTCTTGAGCTCGTTCTGCGAGTTGGGAGTGTATACACAAACCAGATAGAACTGCTCCATCTCCAAGGTAACTACCCGTCCTTCGTGGTCGTGCTCGTCTACACCAATGCCGTAGCTCACATGAAGCGGTTGGTGCTTGGTGTAGATGGCGGTACCTGAGTAGCCCTTCTTGTCGGCATAGTTCCAATAAGACGTATAGCCGTCGAACTGCAAGTCGAGTTGTCCGGCTTGCATCTTGGTCTCTTGAAGACAAAAAAAGTCGGCATCGAGGGCTTTGAAGATATCTTCAAAGCCCTTGCCGACACAAGCCCGAAGGCCGTTCACATTCCATGAAATGAATTTCATACTATTTCTTGGTCAATACGATATTTATCTTTCTCCAATAGTCACTATTGAGTTGCGTGCCCGGATTCTTCTCGTCTTTGTAGTCAAGATAGATGCGCGCTAACACGAGCGACATGCCGTTTGATAGGTCAGACGTAGAGTAAAAACCATAGCTCTGGGTTGAATCGAAGGCATAGAGTACGGTGTGCTCTTCGCCATCATAGGTGACCTTGAACATGGCAGATGCTCCGATGAGATATTGGTAGCCGTTTGACGTTGCCCAGTTGGAGTAGGGGACGCAGTAACGACCAGTGATATTTACTGTGCTGGTGCTGTTATGGATGGCATCAAAGAGCTTGCGATAGGAACTTTGGGTGTCGTTTGAAATCACTTTAACGGCAGAGTCGAGTTTGCAAATCGGGAAGTTCTTGATGGTCATCGTAGAGTCTGAACGGAACTGGCAGTATACGTTATTGCCCTTGATGGAGTCATACTTCACCGTGTTGTAGCCAGACTCATAGTACAGACGTGCATTGTTGGCATAGGGACTGAGCATGCTGATGGTGGTCATGTATTTCTTTTGCGTAGCAACATCGATGGTGTAGTCGTTGTTGTCGTCGTTGATACATGATGAGAAACTCACTGCTGCGATGAGGCTGCAGAAAAAGAGGACCAGATAGTTTGTTGTTTTCTTCATTTTTTAGATACGTGTTAAAGTTGATGTTCTGCCTATATAATATATAATAGGTGTAATGCTTGCATATGGATTCAGAACATTAAAGCTTTTTAATACATCAGATGCGCTTCGATTCGCCACGGAGTAGGCTCATGAATTCCTGTCTAGTGTTGAGCGAGTTGAACACGCCGCTATAGTCGCTAGTGGTGGTTATGGAGTTTTGTTTCTCTACGCCACGCATCTGCATGCACATATGCTTGGCTTCGATGACCACCATAACGCCTTGCGGTTTGAGTGTTTCTTGTATGCAATCCTTGATTTGCTGGGTGAGTCGCTCCTGCACTTGCAGACGATGACTGAATATGTCTACCACACGTGCAATCTTGCTCAGCCCTGTGATGTAGCCGTTGGGGATGTATGCCACGTGTGCTTTCCCATAGAAGGGAAGCATGTGGTGTTCGCAAAGCGAGAACACATCGATGTCTTTCACAATGACCATTTGGTCGTATTTCTCCTCGAAGAGTGCGTCTGTAAGCACCTTGTGTGGGTCTTGCGTGTAACCGCGGGTGAGTATTTGCATGGCTTTGGCAACTCGCATGGGGGTCTTTACCAGTCCTTCGCGATCGGGATCTTCACCCAATAGTTGCAGTACACTTTTATAGTGCGACGCCAATTCTTCCAGGCCGTCACGGAATTCTGTTTCTGGATTCATTTCTTTTCGGTTTCTATATGTGTGGTTGGAGTGTTGTTAGTATTGCACGGTGATTTTTCCTTTGACAATGCAGGCTGACTTATAGCCCAACTTCTTCAATTGTTTCAGCATGGCCTCGGCTTCGGCGAAGCTACGGTAGTTGCCCACGCGACATATCCATCGTGGAGAATAGAAGTGCACATAGATGGGCTCCGAAGGGAAATGCTGCTTGATGTCGTTGCCGATGGTCTGCGCCTTACTGCGGTCTTGTCGTGAGTTACCTCCAGCGAAGGCTTGCACACGATAGCCGTCTACCTTGCGGCTATTGCGCATCACCTTCTTGCGAGTGTCTACAACGGGAACATCTATATCGTCATCGCTATCGGTCTGCGTGGTGTGTCGCTGTTCCTGTCGCTTGGCTTCTTCACGTTCTTTTTGCTGTTGTGCGAGTCGGGCGGAGTCGGGCTTTTGCTTGTTGTCTTGTGGTTTGCCCGTTTCGCCTGGGTGTGTATTTGAGGTTGACTGCCCGTGTGAGGCGGCGACAGTCTCGTTCTTTTTCTCTTTATTAGGTGTTGTGGGTGTGGTCTTGTCGACCTGTGGCATGTTCTTGCCGTTGACAAGGTCATCGATGGCCTTGCTTTGCTTCACGGTAATGGTTCCCTTTGCCTGCTTGTCTTGCAGGTGCTCAAGGAAGGTCTGGGCATTGACCGAGGTCAGTGCAGCCATCAATAAAGCCGTAATGGCGGCGAACTTTTTCATGTTATTGTTTTCTTGTGTGATGGAGAGGCGGCGCCTCTTGAAAAGATAGAATGGAGTCCTGCATCAGGATGCAGGGCTCCATCGAAGTGTGATGTGTGTACGTATTATTTCTTCCAAGCGTCGATGATGCCCTTGAAGTCGGCTGTCTTCAGTGAAGCACCGCCAATCAGACCACCGTCGATATTGGGTTTAGCAAACAGTTCGGCTGCGTTGCTGGGTTTGCAACTGCCACCATAGAGGATGCTGGTCTCGTCTGCTACGTCCTGACCATATTTCTCTGCTACGATAGAACGGATATAGGCAAGCATTTCTTCTGCCTGATCGCTAGTAGCGGTCTTGCCCGTACCAATGGCCCAAATCGGCTCGTAAGCGAGCACGATGTTCTTCCATTCTTCTGCGCTCAGGTTGAATACAGAACCATCAAGTTCTGCTTTCACCACCTCGTTCTGCTTCTCTGCCTCACGCTCTTCGAGTGTCTCACCGCAGCAGAAG
>CAVKQP010000108.1:0-7049 GCA_963658165.1 Clostridium sp. CAG:302
AGTTCACAAAGAGCTTCAACGGCACAACAGAGATGCCTTCATTCGAAGACCTCGACATCACCGCTTCTTACCTTGACTACGACAAGGCTACAACTGGCGACGAAGTGAAGGAAGTTCAAGAGACCGATCCAAACGGCAAGTGGGGCGTTTATCAGTGGACGGGCAACGCTGCCAACCTGAAGGACTCTCCTAAGCTCGACCTCATCGCAGGCATCGACGCTAACGATGGTCAGTCGGCTACTTGCATCAAGCCTGTTAACGGCAAGCTCTATGTTTCTTATCACACCAATGGTAAAAAATATGGTGCAAACCTTGAGATGGCTACTGTAAACGGTAAGGTCATCACCATCAATCAGTCTATCAAGGACAACGAGAATAGCCTCGACTACAACCACCTCACTGTAGACGGCAGCAAGCTCTACTTGGCTGGTTCTTCTAAGAAGAATGGCGGTTTGGTAGCTGTTGTTAACCTCAATGCTGACGGTACCTTCGCAACCACTACTCCTGCAGAAGTTTCATACGTAGACAAAGATGCTGCTAAGCACGAGGGCTACGATGTGAACTGTGTAGTGCCTTACGGCAACAGCGTAATTGCTGCCAGCACAAGAGGTTATGAAGTGTTCGGCGCAGACTTCGCTACCCACTACTATTTGGCTACAGCAGGAAAGGCTAAGCACTTGGCAGTGGCTAACAATAACATCTATGGTTTGAACTATAGCACAAGCGCTAACAAGGATGCGCAGATCAAGAAGTTTGAAAACGCAACCCTCACCAACAGCACAGACTTCGCCGTTGGTCAATTGGATCCCGACACCGCCAAGAACGTGATTGCAGTAGACGGCACAGACGTATATGTATGCCGTGGCAAATACGGTGTTACTCGTTTCGATGCTAATGGCAACACCACATGGCAGTGGGATGTACCTACCATTTCAAACGCAACAAGCGAGAAATATGGTTACGCCAAAGGTTTTGCTAATGGCTTGGCTGTAAAGGACAACTATGTATACGTTGCATGTGGTGGCTACGGTCTCGTCGTGCTCGACAAGGCTACAGGTAAGGAAATCTGCCACCGCAAGTCACAGACTGGTAAGTCGGCTAACTATGTAGCAGTAGGCGAAGATGGCAACATCTACGTAGCTTACGGTCAGAGCCGCATCCAGGTGTTCAAGGTGACATCTACAAAGAAATAATCGGCACATTCATACATATCTCCCATCGGCACGTAAAGTGTCCGATGGGAGATATATTCAATAATTGGTATCATTTAAACATTCATTACTTATGAAAACCCTCAATACCAAACTTATAACCTTTGGCGTTGCCTCCTTATTGCTTGCCGCATGTAGCGACAACACGAGCGACACCACACCCAAAGGAACAACGGCAGTGGGATCTGAAGTGATTTCCATTGACGACGCACAACAATTGGCAAGCCGCGTAATCAACTTCAAAACTGTAAATGTGAAAGCTGCTGGCGCCACCGCTTCCGATCTCAAAGATGCCTATAGCATGCCAGAGAAACCGACTGTGCCTAGAGATGCGATAGAATTAACGTCTGAAACAGGAAATGCCCCCACAACAAACTTAACCAAGGACAAATCTTATGTCATTAAGGCAGGTACGAAGATTACAAGTGGAATTAACTTGAATGGTGCCACTCTATATGTTGAGGGAGAACTTGATGCAACAGGTTGTTGGGAAAACGGCTATTGGGACGGCACCTTAAACAAAACTGTACAAGCAAAACTGTACATTCTTGGGGGAAAGGTTAACCTAAACTATAACAATGGTAATGGAGACTTCGCCAACTACTCTGGACTAGCTTTGTACAATTATGGCGGAACTGTGACAACGACCAACACGGCTTCTGATTTTTATGTCAGCCAAAACGATGCTTTCTATACCGATTCTGAATTGGACTTAGGCAATAAAGGACTGAAGGTTCAAGGTATCTTCTACGCAGCAGGTAAGGTAACTGCCTCAAATTTCGTTCCAGAAAAGGGTGCTGTAGTTAATATCCAAGGTGGCTTTGCAGGACTTGAAGACAAAGACATCAAGATTGAAGGTACTATCAACATCAATGGTTCTCTCAAGGTGAAGAACCTCAACATTACTGGTGACGACGGCAAACTATATCTTTGTTCAGCTGAAGTGCAGGATAAGTTCTTCGTTAACGCCAATAGAGCAGAATCACATATCAGCTATATCAAGGCAAAAACCGTACAGCAGGATGCTGCTGGTACGATTTATCTTGTTAATAACAGCGTGATTGAATGTGATAACTATATCAACACTAGAAATGGTGTAAAAAGTGCATGTGTTATATTGGAAGGCGACAAAGCACAAGCTGTCATCAAGGCTGGACTCATCTCATATTTAGGTGACGAGACATGCACACTCTTCAATGCTACTGGCTCTGGAAGTCAGATTTTGTTAGATTGCCCCGCCTTTAGCTACACAGGTGGAGCGTCCAAGACATTTGATGAAATTAGTTGGTATGGTGGCGTAGACAATGGTGTAGTTGCATTCAACAGCAATAGTTTGGTTTTGAATCCTATAGAATGTGGTTATACAATTGACCCCAAGGACGACCCAACACCAGCCCCCACTCCTGACCCTGCCGTTCCAGAGAAGATCCTTGATCCTGTCGGCAACCTGGACTATGACCATACGCACAATATCTCTGCCACTTGCATCCAGCCATACAATGGCAAGTTGTATATGTCTTACCACACCCGTGGCAAAGGTCATGGCGCTTGTATCGAAGTGTTTGAGACCGACGCTCAGAAGCAAACGAAGTTGTTGCAGTATCTGCAGGACAAAGAGCAGAACTTGGACTTCAACCACTTGATGGTGGATGCCGTGCCTACTACTCCACAACTCTATGTGGTTGGTAACTCATTCAAGAAAGGCGCTATCCTCGCTCGCATCGACATCAAGAACGATGGTCTGCTCAATACTACCGTGAAGGAAATTGACGAGAACACCGCCATCATGCCACTCACCATTGTGCCACTCGACAAGAACGCACAGAAGGGAGACTCTAAAGACGAGAACTGCATTGTTCGCGACGGCGACAAACTGCTTGTGATGAGCACCAGAGGTTATGAAGTGTATGACACCGACCTCAATCTGCTCGGTAGCAAGGCTACTCCAGGCAAGGCTAAGCACATCGCCATCAACGGCACCGACATGGCTACCTTGTATTACGATGCACCCGTTCAAGACACGATACAGGCTAATGGTGTGATTGAAGAGTTCAACATTGGCGACGACATCCTCACCGCTAATCCGAAGAATAAGTTTGCAGTGGGACGCATCGCTCCTAACAATGGTAAGAACACCATCGCCATCGACGGCAACAACATCTATGTATGCCGCGGTGCAGAAGGTCTGACCTGTTTCGACCGCACTACAAACGCTGCCAAATGGACATGGACAGCTCCGTTGTCTGCAGAAACGAAAGTGGTGCTGGGCAATGCCAACGGTGTGACCTTCGACAACGACTACATCTATCTGGCATGCGGTGGCTACGGCGTCGTAGTGCTCGACAAGAACACCATGGTAGACGGCAAGCCCAAGATGGTAGCCAAGAAACGCGCACCAAACAAGAAATCTGCTAACTACGTGACGCTCTACAACGGCTACATCTACGTGGCATACGGAAAGAGCCGCTTGCAGATATTCCAGTTGAAAGACAATCCAGCTTATGTGAAATACTAAATGATTGTCAGAAACTAACAACACACATAGACCAAGAGAATGCAGCCGTAGGTTGCGGCTGCATTTCTCTTGTTTTTCAAAGGTGGTTATCGATAGAACCACCTTCACTATATATGACCAACAAGAAACCTCTTACACAAATCAAGACTGTACTCCTGGCGCTCTTGTTCATAGCAAGTGCAAGCCATTGCCTTGCCCAAACGGACAAGCAGACATTCAGTCCGAAGATGTTGGTCTATGAGAACCTGAAGAACGAAGACGTGTTGCGTCTCTTTGAGCAACGCTTCGTGCAACTCGACACCCTTCTCAAACACCAAGTGGTAGTGGCATCCCCTATCGCACAAACGGGCTACATAGCCCACGGCACAACAGCCTATACCGACTCGCTCTATAGAGCCAAGACCGCCCACGAAACCCTCGCCTTGAACAGACGCACAGGACTCGAGATTACCGGACAGGTGTATGCCCGCCCCGACGAAGCCCTGAAGAATGTGGACGAAGAAGACAATGTGTCTGTCTACAAGGCAAAAGTCCAAGCTGAACTCGGCTGGAACATCATCAACAGCCGATTCTACCAAGGCAAAGAAAAAAAGAACAAAATCGCTCTCGCCAACGAACTCGCACGCCTGCAACAACACAAGCGTCTGTCGACAGACATCTATGAAAAGGCAAGCGAAGAGATCACGGAAGAGTACAACCGATATATCGGCATCACCATTGCCCACCGACTGGAGAACCTCGACATCATGAACACGGCCTACCAGTATATGTTGGAGAAAGACCGCATCAGCAACGACAAGATGCTCAAGGTGATGAACGACAAGATGGAAGCAGAATACGATCTCTCCATCCTCTGCGCGTCAAAAGACATCGCAAACCAACCCCTCTACCGAATCGTCCCCACAAGGATTGAGGTAGACACATTAGCCCTCTGGCAATATGTGACACAGGAGAGCATGGACGCACGCATCAACGACGTGAAAGTGCAGATGGTCGACAACGACAGTAAGCTCACCAACTATCTCTCCACCACAAGAATAACCCCCTTTGCTCGGTGGTCGTCCTATTGGACAAGCAACAACCGCCTGAGCAACAACGCCGACCTAGGCGTGAGGTTCACCTTCCCGCTCTACGACGAGAGCGGACGCAAGAAGAAGGCACTCGCCACCGAAAAGGAAATCATCCGCAACGACAGAACGTCCGACGTGACGACCATCAAGACCTCGTGTGGCAACCTCATCAAGAAAATAGACAACATCAACCGCGCCATAGCCACCGAGGCATTCCACATCAAACAGATGGACAAATATGTGGCGATGCGGCGCAATGCCTACCAAAACCAGACGTCTGGCTACAACTACCTGGCAAGAATGGAAGAATACACCGGACTCTTGGAAAGTATGGAACGGCTCTACAAGCTCATGCAGAACAGAGCACTCACCATCATCAACCTGCAGAAAACAGTAGGACTAAACCCCAACACTAACGGAATATTCGTAGAGACAGAACTATGAACGAATTTCAACACAACAACAAGCCGCAAGAACAAGAAGCTGCCGATTTGCTGAAATCGCAG
This sequence comes from Clostridium sp. CAG:302, assembly GCA_963658165.1. Lineage (GTDB taxonomy): Bacteria > Bacteroidota > Bacteroidia > Bacteroidales > Bacteroidaceae > Prevotella. The sequence continues at coordinate 5,303 of CAVKQP010000108.1, forward strand.
AACAAAAGGTTGGCGAAGCAACAGATACTTTACGCCACTTTCTTCTTCGCCCTCGTTGCCGTGCTGGCCTATTACGCCATCACCAAGACGGTGTATGCCACCTATGATGGCTACATCACATTGGACGACAACAAGCTGAGAGCCTGCGACGACTTGCTGATACTGAAGATCAATAAGGAAGTGGGCGCCCCCGTGAAAGAGGGCGACACACTATATACATACGTACTGCTGAGCAACATACTCGACCAGTATGACTTCAACACACTCCCCTCTGTGGTGCGCGAGACGCACGACATGGAGTTGCAAGCTAAACTGGCACGACAGGAGATACCTGTGCTTCGCACCAAACTGCAAGAACTGCGCAAGCAGCAACGCGGCGAATCGTCGGACATCTACTACGGATTGACCGACAACACACGCCAAAACCAACTGGCATCCCAAATAGCCGAAACTGAAGAAGAACTGCGCAAGCAGATGAACAAGGTGGCGATCTATGCCAGCATGAAGAACAACACATGGTCATTCATGGCAAACCGTAATGGACACGGCATCGGAAAGATACCACAGCAAGCCCTTGACCAGTTTCACAACTCGGGCACCATACACTATTGCATCGCCCCGAAAGATGCGTTCGTCACCGACATTAATGTCACCGAGCGCGCCGTGGTGTTCAAGCAAGAGTCCATCATGTCGATCCAGCACAAAGACTACCAGTCGTGCCACTTGGGTGTCGTCGCCTACGTGCCCAGCGACAAGGTGAAATACTTGGAGAGTCCGGCAGATGCCGATGTCATCATCAACTCCGACGTGGTGGTCAAAGCCAAGTTGACCATGGTCGGTCTGCGTGTGGAGGAGATACCGAAACACCTGCAGGGCAACTTCACGCATGATGCCAACGCTGTGGTGGGCTACTTCACGTTCAAGCCCTACCAGCATGTGCCAGAGTGGGCGATGACCAACAAACTGCCTGTGCGCATCCGCATCAACAAGTTGAAAGCCATGAGCGATCCACAGCCACTGCCGGAATACATCATTCCCGACGAGAAAGGCAACATACACCCCACCATGCCCAACGTGAGAATCAACGGAAAGCAAACGAAGAATAAAGACAATCAATGATAGGACTTAAAAAGACAAAGCGCGGAGATAAGGTGCTCGTCATCGACAACTATATCGACGTGGATAGCTGCATCGACATACAGGAGGATTTCTTCGACTGTGTGATGATCAAGGCACGCACGGAACAGGCGCTGTCCTCCATCCTCTATGGAGCCAGTCCTATCCTCTCGATGAAGTGTAGCTACAAGCCCATATTTGTCAACAAGACACTGGACGACAAGCCACGCATCATCGACCACCTCATCGATGCCTACACCAACGACTACGACTCGGAAAAGGTGTATGACATCATCGACAATGTCAGACGCGCCTGCCTGCACTACAACATCAAGCGCGAGGTGGCCCGACCAAGTACAGCCAACCACTTGTTTTCCAACATCTGTCGCTATCTGCTGTCGCGCAACCAACGCATCATTTCGCACCAACTGATTGAGAAGTCGTCTACAGGTTACATCAACCCCATCTTCGAGCACTACCACTCGTTGGGCATGTTCCACCTGAGCGAGATGTTCATGTTCAAGGAGACCATGTTGGAATATGGCGCACTCCGTGTGCACAAGTTCCACTTGAAGCAACACCTCTGCCCTCACTGCAACCACAGTCATTTGCTCTACACAGAGTGCTGTCC
>CAVKQP010000109.1:0-3255 GCA_963658165.1 Clostridium sp. CAG:302
GCGCACAACAGGTTCGTTCTTCTTGGCCAGTTCCTTCATCTTGTCTTCGATTTTGCCGAAGTCGTTTTCTGAGATAACTTGACCTGGAGCTGGCATCACGTCATAGAAGAATCCGTTTTCAATAGCAGGACCGAAACCGAACTGTATGCCGGGATAAAGCTCCTGAAGAGCCTCAGCTAACAGGTGGGCAGATGTATGCCAAAAAGTATGCTTACCTTCCTCGTCACTCCACTTGTAAAGAGCTATGTTAGCGTCCTCATTGATGGGACGATTTAATTCCACTGTTTCACCATTCACGCCACAAGCCAACACGTCGCGAGCCAATGCTGGTGAGATGCTTTCTGCGATTTGAAGTCCAGTAACGCCTTGTTCATACTCACGAACAGAGCCGTCTGGGAATGTTATTTTTATCATAACTTGTTAATATTTGTGTATTCTGAATGCAAAAATAAGTATTTCTTTTGAGACAAGAGAATTATTAGCATTTTTTTAGACTGCATCATTTACCGCCAAATCTCTTCATGGCACTATAGGCCTTGAATAGTCCTAACTCGCCCGCCTTGCTTAAGTCGGCTAGCCCCTTTGGCTTTTGGTTGCTGTAAATATACGCTAAGCCACGGTTATAGTATGCTTCTGCCAACTTTGCGTCTTGCGTGATGGCAAGCGTATAGCAGTCTATAGCTTGAGCATATTCCTTGCGCTGAGAATGCAGCACGCCCTTGTCGTAATACAAATAAACATTGTGAGGAGCGAGTTTAAGGGCAGTATCTAAATCATTCATCATACGTGCCCATTGCAATTGTGCATCATATGCGTTGACATTATCCAACGTTGCCACAACAGACAAGCACACGGCACGCTGCCAAAGTGCAATCGCCATGGTACTATCTGAGGCGAGCACTGCATTTAAGTCGACCATTGCCTCCTCGTAATTTTGCACTGTTGTATAAGCTATAGCCCGTTGAAACAGCAATGCAACCCGCTTCTTAACATCACGTGTATTATCTATCTGCACCGTCAAATCACTAACAAAATTAAGAGCATCCTTAGATTGTTGTTCATCGAGTTGTGCGCGTTGGGTATTGCATGCCACATATATAGTCTTCAAAGGATTGTTCTTGCTATTATATGCCTCTACATCACTATCAAAAGCTTGATATTCGTTCACCCCATTGTCATACTTATAATAGGAAAGCATGTATAACGGGAGGAAGTCTTCGTCGGCTTTCTGGTTTTGCACCAACCCACGATACTTGCTTTTGTACTCGTGTTCTACCACGACATTATCATCCGCGATGACCATTTGATCATACTTGTTAACATCCACATCACTCTGCCGGCGCACCTTGCGCAATTTGTTTTTGCTCCAACGAGGTTGCACTCCCAAATGTTTGTTCATCTGTGCCTTCATGATGCGAAACTCATCCATCTCTGCTTTTGCCGTCATTCCCAACCTTCGATAGCAGCCTGCTCGATTCTGCAGTCCTACCCAGAAATTGGGGAATTCTGCTATCACCTTACTATAATCGCGTATAGCACCATGCAGATTACCCGTCCGGTCGAGCAACGTCGCACGATTGTAAAGAGCCTGAAGGTTGTTGGGTTCCAACTTGAGCACGAAGTTGAAATCAGAGATAGCTCTATTGTCATCACCTACTTGCATGCGGAGCAAAGCACGATTATAGTGCGCAAGAAAGTTGTTAGGATCAAGATCTATCGCCATGTCATAGTCTGCCATGGCTCCCCGATAGTTCTTTTGATTAACACGAGCCACGGCGCGGTCCACGTAGTTGTTCACAGTTTTGGGCTTCAAATGGATAGCCTTACTGAGAGATTCGTCGGCTTTCTTCCAGTTGCTACGTGCCATGAAGATGCGCCCCATGATAACCCATGCTTGCGCATCATAAGGATTGAGTTCTACCGTGCGGTCAAGCCAACGGGTAGCTTTGGCAGTATCGTTTTCATGAAGACATATTTCCGCCTGTAGAGAATAGGCTTCGGTAAACTTGCTCCAGCGTGTAATAGTAGAATCCAACTCGGCATGGGCCACAGCATAATCCTTCATCTGCACACGACAATAAGCACGATTATACCAATAGTCACGACTTGTAGGATTCAGTCTTATAGCATTTCCGTAATCGCCGATTGCATCTTGATATTTCTGCTGACGAATTCTACACACCGCCCGCAAATCGAACATGCCATCGATATAGGGATTGATAGATATAGCCCGACTGCAGTCCGACTCTGCACCCACATAGTCACCTAGATTATACTTAGCCAATGCGCGGTAGAACCAAGGCTCATACAAATAGGGTTTGCCGGAAATAGCCTGATTGAAATATTGAATAGAAAGCACATAATCTTCATATTGCAATGCTATACGTCCGCTCCTCACAAGACGGTCTATGTTGAATTGAGCTCGACATGACACGCTTGTCAGTAATAAAAATATGAAGATTATGTGTTTCCTGAACATCCTAAAATAAATGGAATTTACTTTCTGTACACCTTCGTACGATAGCCGCAACGGAAGCGTCCTTGGAGAATGGCACGCAACTTATTCTTGATAAGCTGTTTACGGAGCGCCGATATGCGGTCGATAAACATGACACCTTCCAAATGATCAAACTCATGCTGCATCACGCGAGCCAAATAACCGTCCACCCATTCGTCATACTGATTGAAGTTTTCATCTTGATAACGCACGTGAATACGTGTAGGACGCGTCACGCTTTCATGAATGGCAGGAATGCTCAAACACCCTTCTTCCATCGACTCCTTCTTGGATTCTTCATCATATTCCACAATATGCGGATTGATATATGCCTTTCGGAACCCTTTATATTCGGGCAAATCTTCCGACAACACATCCAAGTCGATTACCACTACACGTATAGAAAGACCTATTTGGGGAGCTGCCAAGCCTACACCCTCAGACTCCGTAAGTGTAGCAAACATATTTGGTATCAATTCTTTGAGTCCCGGATAGTCGGGAGTAATATCTTCAGCCACTTTTCTCAACACGGGCTGTCCATAAATATAAATAGGTAGTATCATCTTCTGTTAGCTTGCATATAGTCTTGCAAAATGATGGTAGCACTAATTTCGTCTACCAATTCCTTGTTCTGGCGTGCCTTCTTGCGCAGACCGCCGTCTATCATTGCCTGATGCGCAAGAACCGAAGTGAAACGTTCGTCAAACATTTCTATCGGTATCTGCGGCATTTGTTTCCGCCATTGCGCCACAAACTGC
>CAVKQP010000109.1:3318-7024 GCA_963658165.1 Clostridium sp. CAG:302
GCTCGCCAATCACCACCCGTTCCACCTCTTCGTGCGAGATATAGTTTTTCAAATACGACATAAGCTCACTTGTAGCAACAGTAGCCAACCCGTTAGCGATAATCTGCAACGGATCGGTCACTGCCACTCCAGTGCGCTTTTTGCCATAGTCTATGGATAAAATTCTTGCCACAATGGGGCTTAGTTCTGATTGAACAGCAACCAAGCATCAGGATACTTGCTTCTCAACTGGTTGCGACTTTGCACAGCATCAGCCTTGGCATCGAATGTAGAAGCAATTACACGATAAAGGTTACGTTCTGAATTATAGGCTATCTGTGCCTCATAACCTGCGTTCTTCAATTCCTGCTGGCGGTTTTCAGCACTTGCCTTCACACGGAAAGCACCAACAACAACACTAAAATTCTTCAATCCAGCACCATTCACAACAGAAAGTTTCTCCTTTGTAACAGGTGTATTGTCTGAATTGTCGACCACTGTTGTTTCTGTAGAAGGCTTTTCTACCAATGGTGTTACAACGGGTGCGGTGGGTTCTGTATTTTCGGTCTGTTGAGCCTGTTCCTGTGCCTTGGCTTTCTCATACGCTTTTTTATAGGCGCTTTCACTCGACTTACAACTTGTAAAAGCCAGTGCTACGCACAAGCCTGCACAAAATACCATGCTTTTCTTCATAATTCTTCAGTTTTATTAGATATTAAACTTAAAATCAATATATTGCTTGCGAAATTACAAAATATACACCAAACGAGAGAGCAAACGCCACATAAAGTTTGTTAAAAGCCCTCTTATCAATATTTTTAACAGATTTTTGACCATACACGTAAAAACTTTCGTTATCTTTGCAGTGTTATCTATAATGTTTAATTCTAAAACTTCATGCTTATGAAATCATTAGGTTATATCGGTGCTTTCCTCGGCGGAGCCGTGGCTGGCGCAGTATTAGGACTTCTCGTTGCTCCTGAAAAAGGTTCCGACACACGCGAAAAGTTGACAGGAGCTGTAGAAGATTTCTGCAAGAAACACAATCTGAAGCTGAGCCGCAAAGAAGTAGAAGACTTCGTGGACGACATTAAAGACGCAGCTCCAGAAGACTAAACATAGGGCTATATGTTCTCAAGCGACAAGAATATTGAGACCATAGGACAGTTGGTCGAAACAGCAAAACATTACATCGGGCTTCAGTCGGAGTATATGAAGCTCGATGTAATTGACAAGATTGTACGATTGCTCACGGGAATCGCTATGCTTGTCGTGTTTTTCACGGTTCTTGCCTTTCTGCTCATCTACCTTTCATTTGCCTTGGTCTATGCGCTTGCCCCTCTCACAAGCACAGCCCTCGCCTTCTGTATCGTGGCAGGCATCTATCTTTTACTGCTTGTAGTCTTTGCTGCCAACAGAAAATCATGGATAGAAAAGCCATTAGTTAGATTTTTTTCCAACATATTGTTCAACAAGAATTGAGTATGAATAATCACGACAATAAGGGGATAAGCACCAGCATGACGGGGCACATCAACACGCTTGAAGATATTGCTGAATACAAGGCGCGCATCAAGGAGGAAATCAAAGCCGACGAGAGACTTATTGGCCAACAATGGCAATCGTTGTTCAATGCAGACGAAAGCAAGAAAAACAACCGCTGGTTCAACCTTCTTAATACGGGAATGGGCATGGTTGATGGTGCCATTCTCGGATGGAAACTATATAGGCAATTCAAGAAGAACCCTATCTTCAAGAAGTTCAGATAGAGGTTCTTCTTTTTTCATTTGACTTATTGGCTTGATAAAAACATTAGCATCAAGCGCTTTAAACCTCAAAAGTCATGCCATCGTAAGCAAATTCGAAACCTTCTGGCAAGCGGGCATTGGCTTCATCATGATATCCTATCTGGTGCGTCACGTGGGTAAAATAGGTTTGTTTGGCACCAATACGACGCGAAAACGCCACCGCATCTTTCACCAACTGATGGGCATGATGTTCTTTTTCAAATCGCAGTGCATTGACCACAAGCACTTCCACTCCTTCCAAATATTTATATTCAGACTCCGGAATGGTCTTCATGTCGGTGATATAAGCAAAGCGCCCGAACCGAAAACCTAGTATGGGCAATTGATCATGCATCACCTGTAGGGGCACTACCTCCACATTGCCTACCATCAAAGCGTGGTGAGGTTTGATGGCATGCAGGTCGAGCTTGGGCACACCAGGATAATTGGTAAAGCAATAAGCCATGTTATGCTGCAAACCTTTGGTAGTTCGCTTGTCTGCATAAATATGGATGTCGCCGAATTGGCAATAGGGACGCAAGTCATCAATGCCTCCCACATGGTCGTAATGGATATGTGTCAGCAACACTGCGTCTATTTTCCTAAACGGAATGTTCATGAGTTGTTGACGTATGTCGGGGCCGCAGTCTAAAAGGATGCGCGTCGTATCTGTTTCTATCAGAGCTACACTCCTCAGACGCTTGTCCTTCGGATTCTTACTCCGACACACTGCACACTGGCATCCCAAGCTAGGCACTCCGCCCGATGTTCCCGATCCCAATATCGTTACTTTCGTCTTCCTACTCATGTTCATATGTTTTCCTCATCTGATATTCACTTCGGGCTGCAAGTCTATGCCAAATTTTGCAGACACATCTTTGCGGATGGCATCACACAGCGCCAACACTTCCGCCCCCGTAGCGCCACCTCTATTCACCAGCACAAGGGCTTGCTTCGCATGCACTCCTGCCCTACCCATCGTGCGACCTTTCCATCCACACTGGTCAATCATCCATCCTGCAGGAATTTTCACATGCGTTTCGTCAATATCATAGTGCGGAACGGTTTCATAGTGTGCCGCTATCGAATCGAATTTCTCACGCGATACAATGGGATTCATAAAGAAGCTACCACCATTGCCCTCCACTTTCGGGTCGGGCAACTTGGATTCTCGAATCTTGATAATAACCCTGCGCAACTGGTCCGCTGTGGGGTTGTCTATATGTTCAGCCTCCAGTTCCGACTTGATATTGCCATACTCAAGATCTGGGACAAAGGTTTTCGACAGTCGGTAGGTGACATAGGTGATGAGATATTGGTCTTTCCACTCGTTCTTAAAACGGCTCTGTCGATAAGCATAATGGCAATCTTCGTTCTTGAATGTCACCACATTGCCCGTCTTAATCTCCACAGCTTCCACCGTTTCGATGAGGTCTTTCACCTCAGCACCATAGGCTCCTATATTCTGCACAGCGCTGGCCCCCACCTCACCGGGTATGAGCGACAAGTTTTCTGCGCCATGCCAACCATGGGCCACACACAGTGCCACCACATCGTCCCACACTTCGCCCGATCCGCAACGGAGCAATATGCCGTCGCCATCTTCTCGAGCTTCACATCCTTTGATTGCCGAGTGAAGCACCGTGCCGTCATAGTCGCCCGTGAGCAACAGATTGCTTCCGCCACCCAACAGGAGCAGTGGGCTGTCTGCATCCGTAAGCGAGCACACCAACTGACGTGCTTCTTCAATGGAAGAATACTCCACAAAGCGTCTGCATTTGGCAGCTATGCCAAACGTGTTGTGCGCCAACAAATCGTATGATTTCACGTCTTTTATCATTGCACGAGTTTCATGAGTTTCCACTGTCCGTTTCGCCGTTTAAACGTAAGTTCTGTTTCCAGTCCGTTGGCAATGCCACGAAGCACAAATATCTTTTGTG
>CAVKQP010000110.1:0-6976 GCA_963658165.1 Clostridium sp. CAG:302
GGTTTTAGGCTTAAAATCCACCATCCAGCAGCCTCTAAAAATACCCTGTAACGCGAAAATATGTCAAGTTTTCTGATGTGTTAACCCGTTTAACATTTCAATCAAACCTTGCAACTTGGTCATATATAGTCGATTACTCAATTTTTACATATGTAGAAATTTGTTAATTCGTGATTTTTCAACGAAGCGTTACGTTACAGCAGAACATCCGTGTTAGATGTTAAATATTTTAATATTATATAATAATATTCTTGCTTCTATCTTACACATTTAATGCAAACCGAATTTGCGTTACAGCAAAGTGTAACGCTATACAAAAAGATAGCGATGATAAGAGTAGCTATTTTTACCGCTATGAATATTTCTTACAGAATGACCAGCTTCATGTCCAAGTCTTATATTCAACAAAAGTGCGAGTTAGGATACGTAAAACTGCCTTCTACAATGGGTTAGTATGCCTACCACGAAGGACTAAAGGCAAGAACACACATCGGCAAGAAAGATATTTACAAAACTCGCACGCTTACAAAACTAACTATGTAAATATATTTCATTTGGCACGATATTTGTAGTAGCCAAAATTCAGCGTTACAGAGACTAAAAACAAGCGTGACAGCAAAATTCCCCACAACCACATTAGTAGGGCGGGCGCCCTCGCCCGTCCCTTAGCGGCCAAACAAAACAAAGCACACCCATCCTTTGTTGCCCTTTGTTGCTCGGGATTTGCAATCCCGAGCATGGTAATGTCATGGGATTTGTAATCCCAGATAACGCCCTCACCCTTGCGTGGTTGGGATTACAAATCCCATGGAGTTTGCAGCTTCGGGATTGCAAATCCCGAAGAACATTAAAGACTAAACACTGGAACATTTCCCTGTCACGCCATTCTTCCCTTGGCCGCTAAGGTCGACGCGAGGGTGCGTCGACTACTTTTTAACACAAGAAGTTTGATAATATCGCGCTTTTTTATTATCTTTGCATGCTTAATAATATATATTATCAAAAACTGATGTCAGTAGAAATTAAAAGAGTCGAGAACAAGAGGGATTTAAAGACATTCATCGAATTCCATTACGACCTGTACGAGGGCAACGAATACGACGTGCCCAACCTGTATAGTGACGAACTCAACACGCTCAGCAAAGACCACAACGCAGCATTCGAGTTCTGCGAAGCCGAGTATTTCCTCGCCTATAAAGACGGAAAACTCGCAGGTAGGGTCGCCGCTATCATCAACCACCGTGCCAACAAACGCTGGGAGCGCAAGTCGGTGCGCTTCGGATGGATAGACTTCATCGACGACCGCGAGGTGTCGGAAGCACTGCTCAAAGCCGTGGAGGACTACGGCAAGGGTAAGGGGATGACCGAAATTGTAGGGCCACTCGGATTCACCGATATGGACCCCGAGGGCATGCTCACCTGGGGATTTGACCAGCTCGGCACCATGCCAACCATCTACAACTATGCCTACTACCCCGAGCACATCGAGGCGATGGACGGATGGGTGAAAGACAACGACTACGTGGAATACAAGCTCATGGTTCCCGAGAAGATACCAGAGAAGTACACCAAGATTGCCAAGATGATCGAGAAGCGCTACAACCTGCACGTGAAAAAGCTCACCCGAAAGGAAGTGTATCGCGACGGCTACGGCAAGCGCATCTTCCAACTCATCAACGACACCTATACGGATCTCTATGGTTTCTCGCAACTCAGCGAGAAGCAGATCGAACAATACGTAGACATGTATCTGCCCATGGCAGACCTCAACCTGATCACCCTCATCGAGGACTGGAACGCAGACCGCAAACTGGTGGGCGTGGGCATCACCATCCCGTCGCTCTCGCGCGCCCTGCAAAAGTGCCGTCGCGGACGACTGTTCCCCTTCGGCTGGTGGCACCTGCTCCGCGCCATCAAGCAGCACAAGACCAAGGGCGTAGACCTGCTCCTGATGGGCGTGCTGCCCGAATACCGCCTCAAAGGTGCCAACGCACTGATGTTCTCCGACCTGATACCTCGCTACCAAGCCTATGGCTTCGAGTGGGGCGAGAGTCAGGTAGAGATGGCATCGAACGAGAACGTGCAGAGCCAGTGGGAATATCTTGAAACCATCTTGCACAAAAGGCGCAAGTGCTACAAGAAGACCATACAATAGAGTGAGCAAGACACCCCATCAGAAAGCATAACGACAAGGACATGGAAGACAATACGAACCAAAACAACGCGCCGCTGGTGGAATACACCGACGACAACATACGCCACCTCTCGGGACTGGAGCACATTCGCATCCGACCGGGCATGTACATCGGAAGGCTCGGCGACGGACGCACCGCCGAAGACGGCATCTATGTGCTGCTCAAGGAGGTGCTCGACAACTCCATCGACGAGTTCAAGATGAACGCTGGTAAGCGCATCGAGGTGGACATCGAGGACGACCTCCGTGTGACGGTGCGCGACTACGGACGCGGCATCCCACAGGGAAAACTCATCGAGGCGGTGAGCGAGCTCAACACCAGCGGAAAATTTGACACCAAGGCGTTTAAGAAGAGCATCGGACTCAACGGCGTGGGTGTGAAGGCGGTGAACGCCCTGAGCACACGCTTCGAGGCTCGCAGCTACCGCGACGGCAAGGTGCGCGCTGTGGTGTTCGACCGTGGCAAACTCGTCAGCGACACCACCGAACCCACCGAGGACGAGAACGGCACCTACATCTTCTTCCAGCCCGACGACACGCTCTTCCTCAACTACAAGTTTCATGCCGACACCGTGGAGACCATGCTCCGCAACTACACCTACCTAAACACGGGCCTTGCCATCATGTTCAACGGGCGGCGCATCATCTCGCGCAACGGCTTGAAAGACTTGCTCGTAGACACCATGACCACCGACGGCCTCTACCCCATCATCCACATCAAGGGCGAGGACATCGAGATAGCCTTCACCCACACCAACCAGTATGGCGAGGAGTATCACTCGTTTGTCAACGGTCAGCACACCACCCAGGGCGGTACACACCAGAGTGCATTCAAGGAACACATCGCCAAGACCATCAAGGAATTCTCGGGCAAGAACTTCGAGTATGCCGACATCCGCAACGGCATCGTGGCAGCCATCGCCCTCAACGTGGAGGAGCCCATGTTTGAGAGTCAGACCAAGATCAAGCTCGGCTCGCTCACCATGGCGCCTGGCGGCGACAGCATCAACAAGTATGTGGGCGACTTCGTGAAGAAGGAGGTGGACAACTACCTGCACATCCATGCCGACGTGGCAGAGGTGATGCTCGAAAAGATACAAAGCAACGAGAAGGAGCGCAAGGCGATGGCTGGCGTGGCAAAGATAGCCCGCGAGCGTGCCAAGAAAGCCAACCTGCACAACCGCAAGTTGCGCGACTGTCGCATCCACTTCTCCGATGCAAAGAACGACCGCAAGGAGGAGTCGAGCATCTTCATCACCGAGGGTGACTCTGCCAGCGGAAGTATCACGAAGAGTCGCGATGTGAACACACAGGCGGTATTCTCGCTGAGAGGAAAACCGCTCAACTCGTTCGGCATGACCAAGGAGGTGGTATACAAGAACGAAGAGTTCAACCTCCTCCAGGCAGCCCTCGACATAGAGGACGGACTCGACACGCTGCGCTACAACAAGGTGATTGTAGCCACCGATGCCGATGTCGACGGCATGCACATCCGTCTGCTCATCATCACCTTCTTCCTGCAGTTCTTCCCCGAACTCATCAAGAAAGGACACGTCTATGTGTTGCAGACGCCCCTCTTCCGCGTGCGCAACCGCCGCACCAAGATCAAGAATAAGAAGGTCATCGCCGAAGCCGACGCACGCAAGACGGGTAAGGAGAAGAAAAGCGACTTCATCACCCTCTATTGCTATAGCGACGAGGAGCGAGTAAAAGCCATTGCCGACCTCGGTCCCGACCCAGAGATCACCCGATTCAAAGGATTGGGTGAGATCTCGCCCGAGGAGTTCGTACACTTCATCGGTCCCGACATGCGCCTCGAACAGGTGACGCTCCACAAGACCGACCAGGTGCAAAAGCTCTTGGAATACTACATGGGAAAGAACACCATGGAACGACAAAACTTCATCATCGACAACCTTGTGGTGGAAGAAGACCGCCCCGAGGAGATCGGCGAAGAATTAGACTAAATCACACACACCATGAAGAAAGCGCTCACAGTAGCTCTCGTGCTGCTCTGCACCCTCAGCACACAAGCACAATTCTTTTCACGCGCAGACAAAGAAAACCCGCTGCGCAAGATTCAAATAGCCGAAATGGCGATTGCCAACCTCTATGTCGACTCCGTCGACGAGAACAAGGTGGCAGAGGATGCCATCCGTGGCATGCTCGAAAAACTAGACCCCCACTCCTCCTACTCCACCCCCAAGGAGGTAAAGGCGCTCAACGAACCACTGCAAGGATCGTTCGAGGGCATCGGTGTGCAGTTTAACATGGTCGACGACACGCTGCTCGTCATCCAGCCTGTGGTCAATGGTCCCTCGGAAAAGGTGGGCATCATGGCTGGCGACCGCATCGTGAGCGTGAACGACACTGCCATCGCAGGAGTAAAAATGTCACGCGAGGAGATTATGCGCCGTTTGCGTGGACCGAAGGGCTCAAAGGTGCTGCTCGGCATCGTGCGCCGTGGTGTAGACGGCAAACTGTCGTTCACCGTGAAGCGCGACAAGATACCCGTTAAGACGGTAGATGCCTACTATCTCATCCGCCCCGGTGTGGGCTACATCCGCATCGGTAGTTTCGGTGCGAGCACCTACGATGAATTCTCCGAAGCAGTCACTTCGCTACAGGCACAAGGCATGAAAGACCTCATCCTCGACTTACAGGAGAATGGTGGCGGTTATCTGCAGACGGCAGTCAAGATTGCCAACGAATTCTTGGCAGACAACGACCTCATCGTCTACACCTCGGGGCGCTCCAACAAGCGCATGGAATATCGTGCACAGGGCAACGGCAAACTGACCAGTGGCAAGGTGATCGTATTGGTCAACGAGTTCTCTGCCAGTGCAGCCGAGATTGTCACGGGCGCCATTCAGGATCAGGATCGCGGCATGGTGGTAGGACGTCGTAGTTTCGGAAAGGGTCTGGTGCAACGTCCCTTAACCTTCAACGACGGTTCGATGATTCGTCTCACCATTGCCCACTACTACACGCCCGCAGGACGTTGCATCCAAAAGCCCTACAAGAAGGGTGATGCCACAGACTATGCCAAGGACATCGAGAACCGCTTGAAGCATGGGGAGTTTACCAATGCCGACAGCATACACTTCGCCGACTCGCTGAAGTGCTACACGCTGCGCAAACACCGCGTGGTATATGGCGGTGGTGGCATCATGCCCGACTACTTCGTGCCACTCGACACAGCGAAATACACATCGTTCTATCGCAAATTGGTGGCACGCAACTATATTGTCAACACCAACCTCAAATATATCGATGCCAACCGCAAGCAGTTGAAGAAGCAGTATCCTCAGTTTGACAAGTTCCTCGCTTCCTACGAGGTGCCACAGCAAGTGGTAGACACCATCATGGCGCAGGCAGCGAAAGACAGCATCAAACCCAAGGACGAGGAAGAACTCAACAAGTCGCTTCCCTTCTTGCGCCGTCAACTCAAAGCGCTCGTGGCGCGCGACATCTGGGACATGAGTCAGTATTATCAGATCATGAACGAGGACAACGACGTGGTGAAGAAGGCCGTCGAAGTGATCAGCAAGTAATAAAGTGTATGAAAATAGCTATCTTCTGCTCCGCAAACAAGAACATTGACCCCGACTTCTTCCGCTTGACCGAAGAACTGGGACAATGGATGGGAGAGAACGGACACGACCTGGTGTTCGGCGGATGCGACATGGGACTGATGGAATGTGCGGCACAAGCCGTGCACAGTCATGGTGGACAATGCTACGGCATGGTGCCCACCAAGGTGGAGGAAAACGGTCATGTGAGCACAAGTGTGGACGTGGAGTTCCCCTGTCAGAACTTGAGCGACCGCAAGGACCTGATGCTCGCCCACAGCGACCTCATCATCGCCCTGCCTGGTGGCATCGGCACACTCGACGAGATATTCACCGTGGCAGCCTCAGCCACCATCGGCTATCATCACAAGCGTGTGGTGCTCTATAACATCAAAGGTTTCTGGAATAGCCTCATCGCCCTGCTCAACGACCTACAGGCCAAAGGCATGATTCGCGGCGACTGGCACGAATACATCGAAACGGCTGACAATTTCCAACAACTGAAAGAAATCATCACCCGCACACAGAGCTAAAAGCGTAGTAGGGCTGGCGCCCTCGCCTGCCCCTTGGCGAAGAGGAGAATGGCGTGCTTGGTAATCACTGCCTAGGGGCGATAAGGTGCGACGCGAGGGCGCGTCGACTACTACTATTACCTTATGTTGCCCACATTGTTGCTCGGGATTTGCAATCCCGAGCTAAGGTAATTCCATGGGATTTGTAATCCCAGAATACACCCTCATTCTTCTTGCAGCTTGTATGGTGGGGATTACAAATCCCCTGAAGTATCCAGCTTCGGGATTACAAATCCCGAAGAACGTGGGAGATAAGAAAAGAAGCCTTAATAGCAGTACGCAAGGCGCATTTTTATACTATAATTTAACCGTAGGCGAAAATTAAATAGAAAAAAATAGCATATATTGCAGAAAATCAGTAACTTTGCACAATTTATATTAAATTTGCTTCTATTCTACGACAAATAAAACAACAAAACATATGGATCATAAAGTATCAAGACTATTCAGAGGCTTCTGCACATGGGGCAGGCTGCTGATGTTTTTGCTGTTGATTGCAAGCAAGTGTATGCCTGTGTCTGCTGATGACACGACGACACCAACGCTCAACGATAGCAGTTACTACGAGATCTCCACGGCGGCACAACTCAAGTGGTTTGCCGACAAGGTTAACTCGGGCGACAACGCCATCAACGGTG
>CAVKQP010000111.1:0-6976 GCA_963658165.1 Clostridium sp. CAG:302
ATTAAACAAGGTGTATGAAAATGCAGTACGTGGCATCATCGCTAATTACAAGGGAATGCCGATGGATTGCCCACAGCGTGATGAACGTCAACCTTGGTTGGGTGACCGCACGGTTGGTGCATTAGGGGAAAGTTTTGCTTTAGACAATGCCACACTCTATGCCAAATGGATGCGTGACATTTGTGAGGCGCAACGTGCTGACGGTACCATACCTGATGTGGCTCCTGCTTTTTGGTACTATTACACAGACGATGTCTCATGGCCAGCTGCTTTGCCTTTCATCTGTAACATGCTTCAAGAACAGTATGCTGATAATCAGGTGGTGAAACAGTGTTATCCTCACATTGCCAAGTGGATGCTACATATCTTGAATAGATATTGCGTAGGCGGAATCGTGTTGAAGGACAGATATGGAGATTGGTGTGTGCCGCCAGAGGACTTAAAGGAAATTCATGCTAAAGAGGCGTGGCGCAAAACGAATGGACCACTCATCTCTACAGCCTATTCCATCAGATGTTTGCAGTTGTTGGCTCAGTTTGCTTCTATGCAAAACTTCGACAAAGATGCCAAATATTGGAATTCTATCCGCGCAGATTTGATACGGGCATTTAATAAAAAATGGTTGGTCAACAAGCGTGGCACATCGTCTATCCCTGGTCATATTCTTTATCCTGACGATGTGTATTATTCCAATAATACTGCCACCGCTAATCTCTTGGCTCTATCTTTCGGTATTGTGCCCGATTCGCTGAGATCAGTGGTGGCAAAAAATGTTGTTGCCAACATCATTACGAAACATAACGGAACTATTCCTACTGGTGTGATTGGCTGCAGTTTCTTGTTGCGTGGCTTGTCAGACAACGGCTTTGCCGACGTGGCTTACATGCTCGCCACCAACAAACAATATCCTTCTTGGGGCTATATGGCAGAGCAAGGTGCCACGACCACTTGGGAACTTTGGAATGGGGATAAAGCCAATCCGAGCATGAATAGTGGCAACCATGTGATGCTCTTGGGCGATTTACTCACGTGGTGCTACCAGTATTTAGGTGGTATACGCAATGACTCGACGTCGCAGGGCTACAAGCATATATTACTGAAACCAGCCTTTGAAATACCTGATGCCAACAACGTGGATGTGTCTTACGAAACTCCTTATGGCAAGGTGGGTAGTCGTTGGCACAGAACGTTGCAACATTTGGATTGGGATGTAGAGATTCCTGTCAACGTGACGGCTAAGGTATGTCTGCCCGATGGCAGTATTCAGTCTGTTGGTTCAGGCAAATATCATTTTTCTGTGGATATACCCACTTCTGACAAACGCATCGTGAAGAATGAGTTTCTCTATGAATATGCCTCTTTCCCTGAATGCCATGCTTCCACGATTGCCGCATTGGAGAATGGTGATTTGGTGGCTGCCTATTTTGGCGGAACAAAAGAACGTAATCCCGATGTGTGTATTTGGGTGAGTCGCAAGCCTAAAGGGCAAGCTTCGTGGACGGATCCTCAGTTGGCAGCTGATGGTGTCTTTCGCTTAGGCACTGCTGATGCGCAACTTGCAGGCATCAATGATTCTACCACAGAGGCTTCTGCCGGCCCCATTGTGTCAATGAAAGGGAAACACTTGAAGCGTAAGGCGTGTTGGAATCCGGTGCTCTATCAGATGCCAGACGGGACACTCTATCTGTTCTATAAGATAGGCCTGAACGTGAAGGATTGGACGGGATGGTATGTAACGTCAACAGATAATGGCTTGACGTGGACGGAGCGCAAACCATTACCAAAAGGCTTTCTTGGTCCAGTCAAGAATAAACCCGAATTGGTGGGCGATAGACTCATCTGTCCTTCGAGTACAGAAGATGGAGGCTGGCGCATCCACTTCGAAATTCTTGACTTGAAGACGGGACAATGGAAGTATGTGGGACCAGTGAAGTCGAAACAAGAGATTCCTTCGGTGGATAAGTTGCGACTGAAAGCTAAAGCCAAAGATATCATTTGTATACAACCTTCCATTTTGAAACACAAGGATGGACGATTGCAGGTGCTTTGCCGCACTCGGAATGGACGTTTGGCTACTTCCTGGAGTTCTGATGGGGGAGACACTTGGAGCGATGTGGAGTTGAGCGAACTTCCTAACAACAATTCGGGGACGGACGCAGTTACTCTGAAAGATGGACGACATGTGGTTATATATAATAATGTGTCGCTTGTGCCAGGCACGCAGAAGAATGTGCGCACACCGTTGAGTCTTGCTATTAGTGATGATGGCGTGCATTGGTCGCATTTGATGGACTTGGAAATATCTCCTGTGAGCCAATACAGTTATCCAGCTATTGTACAAGGTAAGAATGGCAAATTGCATTGTGTCTATACGTGGCGAAGGCAACGAATAGCATACAAGGAAATTGATTTGAATGTCAAATGACTTAATACGAAAAAAGGATTACGGTTAGTTGCCGTAATCCTTTTTCGTAAATGAATCTTCATATAGTATTTTCTTCGGGTTTAATGCCGAGTGATATACATATCTAAAGTTGATGGATGCATCTTTGTAGGCTTGCATATTAGTCGTGTTGACTAGTGCGTTGAGCAGTGATTGGTGCATCTTTTTCTGATTAGCCTTGATGATTTCTTCATTGTCGGCAGCATCTACCAGGGTGTGGTATTCGGTGAGTGTGCGCGTGGAGATGTCGAATACCATGCTGTCTGTTCTTATATAGTCGCGCACGGGGGTAGGACAGTTATTTTGTGTGTAGGCTCGTGCTTCTCGGGCTATTCTATCCTCAATGGTTTCGTGTTTGCAGGCGCTCAATGCGATTGCTGCGATTGTTAGAATCAATAATCTTTTCATCTCGGGTTTCTTGTGTTGTAATTATTCTGCCAATGTTGCAGATCGCACACGACTCAAGGTTTCTGGTGTCATTTGCAGAAAACTCGCAATGTAGACCAAGGGAGCACGCAACACAATCTGCGGTGAACTTTTACAGAGCCTCTTGTATTTGTCCTGCGCACTTTCAAATCGTACCAAGTCGGCATGTATCTGTGAAAGAATCAGACTCTCTTCAAGAATCTTTCTATATAGTATTTGTATGTTCACGTTGTGTAAAGCCACTTCTTCGAGTCGCTCCTTAGGTAGGGCGTAGATGATGGTTTGTTCTAGCGCTTCCACTTGCAAACGGGTGGGCTCTTCCCGAAAAAGACTTTCGATGCACATGAATACAGAGTGGTCCACGCACAAGTTTTCTGTCACCTCTTTGCCATTCTTGAAATAGAATTGGCGAATAAGACCACGGTCTATATAATAAATGTTGCGACACACTTCGCCTGTCTTGAGAATCATCTCATTCTTGGCAAACTTCATCGGCACCAACACACTTTCGAGAATGTCGAGCTCGTCATGTGTCATGGTGCTGTACTTGCGTGCCAACTCGCGTGCTATGTCGCGCGTTGTGTTCTGCATCTCTTTCATAATATGTCTTTTTTTCTCGGTTAGTCAAGTTTCAGCACGGCAAGGAATGCCTTTTGTGGCACTTCCACATTGCCGATCTGCTTCATGCGCTTCTTGCCCTTCTTCTGTTTCTCAAGAAGTTTACGTTTTCGGCTCACGTCTCCACCATAACATTTGGCAGTCACATCTTTGCGCACGCACTTGATGGTTTCTCGCGCCACGATCTTTGCACCGATAGCTGCTTGGATGGCAATGTCAAACTGTTGGCGTGGTATGAGATCTTTTAGTTTCTCACACATACGGCGACCGAAGGTTACGGCATTGTCTTGATGGGTGAGTGTCGACAGGGCATCTACAGGTTCTCCGTTGAGTAAGATATCAAGTTTGGCCAGTTTGGATGGGCGGAAGCAGTCGATGTGATAGTCGAACGATGCGTAGCCTTTAGAGATCGATTTCAACTTGTCGTAGAAGTCGATGACGATTTCTCCCAAGGGCAACATGAAATGCAACTCTACGCGGTTTCCGCTCACGTATTGCTGGTCTATCAGTTCACCGCGCTTGTCTAGACAAAGCGTCATGATGGGCCCGATGAAATTGCTTGTGGTGATAATCGAAGCCTTGATGTATGGTTCTTCAATATGGTTGATGAGCGTAGGGTCGGGAAGGCCCGATGGGTTGTGCACCTCTTTTACGCTTCCATGTTTGTCGTAGACCATGTAGGAAACGTTGGGCACTGTTGTGATGACATCCATATTGAACTCTCGGTCTAGTCGTTCTTGTATGATTTCCATATGGAGTAATCCGAGGAAACCGCAACGGAAGCCGAAGCCTAGTGCCACCGACGATTCTGGTGAGAAGGTTAGTGATGCATCGTTGAGTTGCAACTTCTCAAGCGATGCACGTAGGTTCTCATATTCTGACGGGTCGATGGGGTAGACGCCCGCGAAGACCATAGGCTTCACTTCCTGGAATCCCTCAATGGCTTTTTCGCAAGGATGACTGATGTGGGTGATGGTATCGCCCACTTTCACTTCGGTAGCGTCTTTGATGCCGCTGATGATATAGCCCACCTCGCCAGTGTGCAGTTCCTTCTTCGGAACCATATCCATTTTCAATACGCCCACTTCGTCGGCAGTATATTCCATGCCCGTGTTAAAGAACTTCACCTTGTCACCAGTCTTGATGCTACCATTTTCTATCTTGAAATAGGCAATGATACCACGGAATGAGTTGAACACGCTGTCAAAGATTAGTGCTTGCAGTGGCGCTTTATCATCCCCCTTGGGATGAGGTATCTTTTGTACGACAGCCTCAAGGATGTCGCCCACACCTTCGCCCGTCTTGCCCGACGCACGGATGATGTCTGAGCGGTCGCAACCGATGAGATCGATGATTTCGTCTTCCACTTCTTCGGGCATCGCACTCGGCATGTCTATCTTGTTGATGACTGGGATAATCTCCAAATCGTGGTCGATGGCCATATAGAGGTTGGAAATGGTCTGTGCTTGCACACCTTGCGTAGCGTCAACCACGAGTAGTGCCCCTTCACAGGCCGCAATGCTTCGCGACACTTCGTAGGAAAAGTCTACGTGTCCCGGCGTGTCAATGAGGTTGAGAATATACTTTTCTTCGCCAGAAACGTATTCCATTTGGATGGCATGACTCTTGATTGTAATGCCACGCTCGCGCTCCAAATCCATGTCATCGAGCATTTGTCCTTCTGTAACTTTGATTGTTTTCGTATATTCAAGCATACGATCGGCAAGTGTACTCTTACCGTGGTCTATATGTGCGATGATACAAAAATTTCTTATATGGTCCATCTGTAGAGTTCAGTTATGTGCTTATTATTCGGTAAAATATTCACAAAGATACAAAAAAAGTACGTTATAATCCTTGCATAGGAGGTATAACGTACTTTTTTAATTAATTTTAAATCTCATTTTAGATTGAAAATGCCATTATCTCCAACAATCTTGTTTTCCCTCAGCAACCATCCTATAGCCAAAAAGAGGTTTTCGGTCTTTTCGCCGGTGGCTTTCTTGAGTGCATCGAAATCCTGATTCGCATGGCCGTGAAGGTGCTTCCACACCTTTCCTGCCACTTCTCCTGCCATTTCTTTGAACATGTTTTCTATATCTTTATGTTAACCTGTTTCGAGTTGCAAAGTTACTTCTTTTTTATGATATGACAAAACTAAGCGTAAGTATTTGGTTTTTCTTCTTCTACTGATGGGGATTTGTGGCGTTTTTGGGACATTTTTGATACTATCTCGAATAAATATCGTAACTTTGTGCTCGGTTATGTCACACATAGAAGAGAACAACATGCAAGCAATGATATTTGCGGCGGGACTTGGCACCCGTCTGAAACCCTTGACTGATACCATGCCTAAGGCGCTTGTTCCTGTAGGCGGCGAGCCCCTACTGCGGCATGTAATTGAACTTCTCAAGAATGCGGGCGCAGACAGGATAACCGTCAATGTGCATCATTTTGCAGGGCAAATTGTTGACTACCTTGTCGCACATCAAAATTTTGGATTAGACATTCGTATCTCTGATGAAAGCCAACAGTTGCTTGACACTGGGGGAGGCATCAAGAAAGCACGCATCTTGTTCTCAGATGACACACCGATATTGATACATAATGTAGACATATTGAGCAATGTGGACTTGCGTAGTTTCTACGACCAAAATTGGCATTATGATGCAACGCTATTGGTGAGTGATCGTCCCACTAAACGTTATTTGCTGTTTGATGACAACATGCGGCTTGTGGGATGGACCAATGTCGAGACTGGAGAGGTGCGTAGTCCTTATCCTCATCTCGACGTGGCGAAATGTCATCGCTATGCTTTCTCGGGAATCCATATCTTTTCTCCTCGTTTGTTCCCCTTGATGGACAACTTTCCAGACAAGTTTGGCATCATCGATTTTTATCTGAACACTTGTGATGCTGCTGACATTAGGGGCTTTTTAGACCCCAATCTCAGACTCATGGATGTGGGAAAGCTTGACACGCTTGCCCAAGCTGACGACTTTCTCAGTACGCTGCAAAAGTAAAAGTTATAACCCAATAAATCATATTTAATGCAACAGAAGATTATAATCCTCGATTTCGGTTCACAGACCACGCAGCTCATTGGCCGTCGTGTGCGTGAACTTGACACCTTCTGCGAAATTCTTCCCTACAACAAATTCCCTAAGGACGACCCCTCTGTGATTGGTGTTATCCTGAGCGGTTCGCCTTTTTCCGTGCATGACAAAGAGGCGTTCAAGGTGGATTTGTCCCAGTTTGTGGGTCGCATTCCAGTATTGGGCATCTGCTATGGTGCACAATACATCTCGTATGCGTGTGGTGGCAAGGTGGAAGCTGCAGATTCGCGTGAGTACGGACGTGCCAATCTCGGACATTTTGATGCCGATAACCCACTATTCAAGGGATTTGTGGAAAATTCGCAAGTGTGGATGAGTCATGGTGACACCATCACAGCTATTCCTGAAGACTGCAAGTGCATCGCTTCAACTG
>CAVKQP010000112.1:0-6872 GCA_963658165.1 Clostridium sp. CAG:302
AATGAAACAATGAACAGGAAGAATGGTGAAAGAATAGGGATATGCGTGACAAGCCATTCTTATGCGCCTAGGTCGACGCGAGGGCGCGTCGACTACTACCTTTGCGCTTTAACGTAGTAGGGCGGGCGCCCTCGCCCGCCCCTTAGCGACAAGGCAAATAGCGTCGATTACTTCTTGATGACTTTCTTGCCGTTGCGGAGATAGACGCCGGCGGGAAGGGAGCGGAGGTCGTTGCCTACGGCGATGCCTTGCAGATTGTAGATGATGCCCTCAGAGGCAGCATCTTGGCGAATGTCGTTGATGCCCGTCACGCTGTCATCGATGACGAAGCGGAAACCGTTAGACTGAGAGGCGGTAACGCCAGGGATATAGCAACGGAAGGGATCTATGGTGTCGTGCTTGTCACTCTTCCAAGGATAGAAGCCGACAGACTCCGATGCCTTGGTGGGCTGCAGGGTGTAGGGCCACTGCGTGCCTGAATAAACCGATGAGGTGGTAATGGTAGGGAAGGTGCCCGTCATGCCGTTCCACAGATCGGTGAGGTTGTGGTTGTCTTCATCCACGATATAGAATTTATAAGTACCCACATAGTTGGTCTGCAGCACGATGGGCGTAGAGTGCGGGATGTAACCGCCCACCAAACTCTTCAGCGTGATCACATGCGTGGCAGCACCTGTGTCGTCCGTCTTCCGCTCTGTGGGATAGTAGGCCACCACACCGGCAGGACAACTCAGGTCCACGGGACTATAAAGCGTAGAATAACCATAGCCTGCACTCTTAAACGTGACGGGCAGATAGCTCACCTCCTCCATGGTCCAAAGGGTGCTGCCGTTAGACGTTAGGGTGTTGGTGCCATCACTGATGGTGTATTTGTCATCGTGATGGGTGAAGGAGAACTTCGTGCCGCCTACGCCAGCATCACCCACAACCATGAGCGCAGGGGTAGCATCGTTCAGATAGCGACCACACTGGTAGAAGAGCAGCGAGCGGTCGGTGCCATACCAGATGATGTTGGTTGCATCTGCCGTGGCTGATGTGTTCACAGTGGTGCCATCCGAAGAGAGATAGTTGCCCGCAGCATCTTTCAGTCGGATGAACGTGCCAGGACTGGTCACCTTCTTGATGATGAGTACAACCGAAACTGTCGATGGTGCATACTTGCGGTCACCCTCATAGGTCACATCGATGGAGGCAGTACCATTGCCTACCATGGTCACCTGTCCCGTCTTGCTGTTCACCGTCAGCACTCCTGTCTGCTGAGTACTGAACGACACCAAACCCGAAGCATTAATCACACTTCCGTTTTTGGTCTCGCTGACCGAACCCGTAGGAATGATATTGTACGCATAGTCGGTGTAATAAGAAGACTCTGGATAGTTGACAACAATCTTCGTGGGATAGCGCTTCACCATGATGGGATAGTCGGCGGTATATGCCATGTAGGTGTCGTCCTCCACCGAGGTGATGCGGATGAAGGCACTACCCTCGCCCACTGCCGTGAGGGTGCCATCTTCAGCGATGGAGACAATGTCCGTGTCGTTGCTCTCGAAGGTGACGCCTGCATTACTGGAGGTAGAAGCTATCACCTTATAGGTGTCGTCCACATAGAATTCTATCTCTGTGGTCACCTTCAGTTCGGGGATTTCCTTGGAAGTGACGGTCAGCACGTAGGATGCCGACGATGGTTCGTAGCAGTCGTTGCCGGCATAGGTGGCGGTCACCGTAGCAGTACCCGTCAGCGTATTGAGAGTCACTGTTCCCGTGTTGGCGTCGAGGGTGATGAGTCCATCGGTGGTGCTGGTGTAACTATAGGTCACACATCCTGCGCCAGCTGGAGTGAGCGTAGCCACGGGTGAGGTGAAGGTTTTGGTGGTCTGCGCCAGATAGTTTGCTTCTTCAAAGCTAACCGTGGTGGTGGCTTTGCTCACCGTGATGGCAAAGGTAGCCGTGGCTGCCTGATGGGTGTTATCGCCTTGATATGTGGCGGTGATGATGGCATTGCCTGCCTTGTTGATGGTGAGTGCTCCCGTAGTGGCATTCACACTGACGCAGAGGTCGTTACTCGAGTAAGTCAATGTGCCCGTGAAGGTGGTGTTGTCCACCCCATCGGTCAGCGTAGCACTGGTGAGTTGAGAAGCCTCCTCCGCATAGTTCATCGCACTCTTGTCATACTGGAGCGTCAGGGTGGTAGGGTGCTTCTTCACCACGACACCCACCGAAGAGGAGCCCGCCTCATACTCGTCCGTTTGAGGCATACTCAGCGTTATCGTTACACGCGCCTCATCAGCATTTGACGAGCCGGTTCCCTTGGCTGTAATCACACCTGTAGATGACACCTCGGCTATGGACGTGTCGCTCGAAGTGTATGTAATGGTAGCGTTTTCATCATACCATCCATCATATTTTATCTGTGTGGTCTCCCCGATATAGAGTGTCGAACTGCCCAAGCCGAGTTGCAGGTCGAGCAGATAGCGCGACTTCAGCGTGACTGTGTCTTCAGCCGTCAGCGTGATGGCTTCTGTCAAGAAACTACTGGCAGACTTCTCTATGGTAGCTTGGGCAGTGATGGTCACCTCCGTATCCTTAGGGAATTTTGTCTCGTAGGTTGCGGTTGCGGCATCCTCATCCGTACTATCAAAAGTTACATTGTCTGGATAGTTGGTTGACCAACTATAGGATGAAGCTGTGGTGATGGCATCAGGAGCTGTTTCCGACACATAGGAGTTGTCGGAAGATGCATAATAGGTCGTTGTCGCATTACTCGTGTCTGTCCAACTATACGTATTGTATGCAGGAGTATATGACAACTCTATGCGATAGTCGCGCGAGTCACCTTCACGTTCGAAGACATTCTCGCCAATCTTGCGTCCCGTGTTATAGTTGAGTGTCATAGAAGAGGAGGCATCGGTCTGCACCTTAGTGACCTCATAGCAATTGGCACCAGAACTAGTTGTCCTTAGCGACCATGTACCATTATTATAATAGATATAATAGGTGCTATTTCGACTTGTGGTATACACCTTTTTGTCATTGATTGTCCACGTAGTAGAAGAAGATTTCACCGACAAAGTACTGTTACTGCGTGAAAGATACCCCCCCAGATTCGCCATCGTGCCATTCGACGAGTATGTCCACACACAAGTCTTGGGGTCGAAGGATTCGGCGTTGGTGAGCGTACCGTTGACGTTGGCAAGATAGTTGGTGCCATCGGTGATGACATAGAGGTTGTCGGCGGATGCAGTGCCTGCGCCGATGCCCATGAAGAGCATCAGGCAGAGCAATATCTGGTTGATAGGATTTCTCATCATTGTTGTTTCTTTATCTGATTACGATCTTCTGTGTCTTGTTGTCCACGCGGATGACATAGATGCCTGCGGTCGGCACGGCGGTGGAGTATTGCTCGTCTTGTGCCGTCGCCATGTTGTAGATGCGTCCTGCGGTGTCGTAGAGGGTGATGTGCTCACCGCCCTGGAGTCCGCGCACGTATACCATGTGTCCACGCACACGGATGCTCAGCGCACCCTTGGCGTCAACGATGCCACGCTCGGTGACATAGTAGCGGGCGTTGCATCTCACTGCCGGTGTGTCCGCTCCGTCTTCCAACTGGAAGGAGTTGGAAGGATTACTGTTGCCTGCGGTGTAGACAGGACGATAGAACGTCAAGTCTTCTGTGCTTGCCACGGCAGCAGTCTGCGTGAAGATGCCCTCGCCTGCCCAGATGCAAGCCTTGGTGTCGGTAGCCAGATGCCAGTCGGTGGTATCCCACGAGCTGACACTGTAGTAGCCACCATCGCCATCTACTGCGGTCGTGCCGTCAGGATAAGTCTTGCCGTCATACCAGAGCCACAGCGTGTGGGGAATGTCCATGTTGCGATGACTGTCGCCACTGAAGGTCTCCGTGGCTGAGGGGTCATACTCGCTGACGAGCCAAGGCAGACCGATGCAGTTCCATCCCATGTCTTCCTTCTCGGTGAAGTCGGCACCACCGTCTGTCGACGTGCGGTCGTCATATTGGGTGAGAGTCACCGTCTTGCTGGTGCCGCCTGCCGCCTCTGTATACACATAGGTGTCCATGTTGTCGGCAGCGCCCTGCGCCGTGAAGCGATAGGTCTTGTCGGTGGCTGTCTTGTAGAGCACTCCTTGGTTGGCATCGGTTGCCACATTGTAGAGCGAGGTCCAGTAAGCCGACTTCGTGTCATAGAAGGTGCTATTCCATGCGGCGCGCCCTACCCCATTGTAGGAATAGGCTTCGCCGTTGGCAGCGGTGAGCGTCAGCACGCCGTCGCTGCTATAGGTGGGAGCACCCACGCCGTTGGTGGCAATATCGGTGCCCGTATAGTTCATGGCATATGGCATGCTCACCATCGAGCCCTTACTGCTCACCGCACGTTCCAAGCCCACATAGCCCACGTTCACGGCATTGCCGTTGCCATAGAGCGATGCACCGTCTTGCACGAGCAGGTAGGCTGGTTGCAGCGAGGTGCCTGAGGTCTGGGTGGTCACGCCGTCGGTAGTAGAGGTCTCATAGGGCTCCATCACGAGGTTCTTGCCCTGCATGATGTAGACCACCGATCCTTGGTGCGGATAGTAGTTGGTGTGGGCGCCGTTGGCATCCTTAGAGGTGCATACCACGTCGTTGTCCACGCGCCAAGTTTCAAACGCACCACGGTCTATCTTGTCATTCGTGCTGACGCTCTTGAGCAAGCGCAGGTTGCCGAGCAGGTCGCGGTCGGTGTCATAGTTGATGAACTGCTTCAATGCCGTCACGCTCTCTATCGGGTTGTCCGTCTTACACTGGTCGATGTGGGGCGACTGCTCCGTGAGCTGATAGTTGAGGTTGCGGTCTGCCACCTTATAACTATAACCCGAGAGGGTATTTTCGGTTGCGGCATGACCCGCATAGTTG
The DNA here is from genome assembly GCA_963658165.1 of Clostridium sp. CAG:302. Lineage (GTDB taxonomy): Bacteria > Bacteroidota > Bacteroidia > Bacteroidales > Bacteroidaceae > Prevotella. Next base: position 4,907 of record CAVKQP010000112.1, read on the forward strand.
ACGAGTGAATTGAAGATATGGTCTTTCGCCAAGTTGTCCGTACCGTTATAGACGATGCTGTTGTCCGCACCCACAGTGATGCCCTCCACGGTGAGGTTCACACCATAGCCGTTAGAGAGGAGGCGCAACTGACAACCCGTCGAGCTCACCTTGTTGTCGCGGAACAGTGCCTCATAGATAAGGGCATTGTCCACCTGGGCGATGTTCACGAGGTTAGTGGCAGAGGCATCGTTGTCGTGAACGATGATGTTGCGCAGAGCCACATGACCACCCGTGTTCTCTGGTTGGATATCGATGACAGGAGCGGTAATCGTGCCCGTCGGATTCGTGGTGTTCGTGGCAGTCACGTCGAAGCCGTCTACCAGTGCCACGATGTGGTCGGCAGTGTCATCAAACGAGGTGGATGATGGGGTTTTGATGCCGCTCACCGTGGTGCGGTTGCCTGTCGGACTTGCCACGCCGCCACGCTCTGCAGTGACCGTGGTCACATAGTCGTCAATGTCTTCTTGGGTATAGGTGCGCACCTGTGAACCGTTCACATCGCGGATGGTGTAGGGACAGTCTTCCGTGCGGGTGGGCAGTATGCTACCATAGATGCTCACACCGTTGCGCATGGTGATCGACTCGCCGAGGTGCAGACCAGTGTTGTTCGATCCGGCTCCCTTCACGAAGACGTATGCCTCCTCACCCGTGTTGTTCACGTGATAAACCGAAGCGAGGTCGATGGCTGCCTGCAGGTTGCCATAAGCCACAGGGTCTGACCACGAGTTGCCCAAGCCGGTGACACCCACGTTGGGGTTCACATAGATGATGCGGTTCAGGTTGTTCTGATACTCATAGGCACCGAGGTCGATGTCGTAGACGAAGCGCTGTTCACCGCCGGCGTCAAGGCGCGTGGTGGTGAGCCATGCCAGGTCATAGATATTATAGGTGTTGGGATACTTCGTCACATTGTCTTGATAGAGCGCGTCGCTACCCTTGTTGAGCAGACGCAGTGAGGGTTGCAGCGTGAAGTCGCGTGCCTCGATGTCTGCACTAGTGGTGGCATCTATCTTCGGGTCGGTGAAGTTCGGACCATTGATCACGTCGGTGTTGTCGTCAGAGAGTCCCACGTTGTAGTTCTCTGCCGGGATGTCGGGCAGCGAATAGTCGCTCACACGCGTACTGAAGCCCGTCACGGCGTTGTGCGAGAAAATGTCGCCCGAGCGGGTGGCACTGATGAAGCCTGGCAGCACAAACTGCGTGGCGTTGTCGTTGTTGCGCCAGAACACGCTGTTGAAGATCGTCGATTGGGTGGTTGCTATGCTCCTGCCCATCGGACTCATCGGAGAGAGCATCGGACTGTTGTCATCGCTACCGTCTTCGCCTTGGTTGATGTCGAGCGACGACACACGGGTATTCTCACCATTCAGGTCCACACGTCCCTTGTTGAGGGCATAGGTGTTGTTGACAATGGTGGTGATCACTGCCGACACGAGTGGGTTACCATTGTTGCTATGCATCACATCGTTATAGAGCAGTGCATTACCGCCGTTCTTGCCAATGTAGACCGCACTGGTGGTGTAGTCGCCACTGACATACGAACCGCTGTTCATGATCTTGCTCTTACTGATGATGATCTTGTTGGCGTCGTTATCCAAATACTTATAGGTGACATAAGGTGTCTCCGTTGCCGACTCTGTGGTATAGGTGGCATCGGTGTAGTATTTGTCTATCTTTCGCTCATAGTAGTTGGTGGGTTCGTTGTCTGTCGACTTCGAGGACTCGTCGCGGTTTTCGGCATCGGTGTAGTAGGTGTTGTCCGACACGTGGGCGGCAGTAGGCGACGTGATGTTGTCAGCCACATCTTCATAGTGGATGGCAGCTCCATTAACGCCTGTGCTCGCTTGGTTGTTGACGAGTTGCACACCGTCGATATGCAGAGGGATGGTGTTGACGGTCTTGGTGTAGTTGTCACCATCGGCAG
>CAVKQP010000113.1:0-6848 GCA_963658165.1 Clostridium sp. CAG:302
ACCCATTAGGCTAACAGCTACCCCTAACTGTTTGTAGGAGCAGCTGAATAGTTACTTTTTTGTTAGACGAAAGCAAAGAAATGTTAACCTAAAGGGGAATTTAGAACTAAATAGAGTTTTTCGTCTATTAACTATCGTCAAACTTATATTATTTTTTTGCCGTTCCTTCAGTTTTTATAATTTTGCAATCGTAAATCAACAAGACGGAAATGAAGAAATTAGGAATCATCGGAGCCGCACTGATGTTCACCCTCTCGGGTAACCTCTTTGCCCAAAGTGCCAAGCAATGGACACTGAAGGATTGTGTGGACTATGCTTTGCAGAACAACATACAACTCAAGAAGTCCATTATCACCAAAAAGAGCGCACAGGAAGACGTGCTGCAATCGAAATCTTCACTGCTTCCGTCACTCGACTTCTCCACCAACCAGAACGTGACCTATCGTCCTTGGCCCGAGTCAGGATCAAGTACGGTTTCGAACGGATATGTTCACTCGAGCGTAGATAAGGTATACTACAACGGAAGCTATACCGTGGGAGCCAATTGGACCGTATGGGACGGCAACCAGAAGCGCAACACCGTGAAGCTGAACCAGCTGACAGAGCGTCAGGCAGAACTCGACTCTGCTACAACCGCCAACTCCATACAAGAGCAAATAGCACAACTCTACGTGCAGATACTGTATAGCGATGAAGCCATCAAGGTGAACAAGCAGAGCTTGGAAACTAGTAAAAAGAATGAGGAGCGCGGACAAGAGATGCTCAAGGTGGGCAAGATGTCGAAGGCAGACTTGGCACAATTGACAGCCCAAGTAGCTAAAGACCAATACAACATCGTAGAGGCAGAAAGCAACCTGAGACGTTATAAGCTCAACTTGAAGCAGTTGCTCGAAATTACAGGCGACCAAACATTCGACGTGGCAATACCTGCCACCACAGACCAACAAGCATTGGCAGAGATACCAGCCTTGAACAACGTGTATGAAACGGCACTGACCAATCGTCCTGAAATCGAGAGCAGCAAACTTGGTATCGAGTCGGCAGACTTGAACACTAGCATCGCCAAGGCGGGCAGAATGCCGCAGGTGAGTTTGCAGGCAAGTGCAGGAACGAACACGACAACCATGAGTAAGGAAGGTTGGGGCTCACAGTTGAAAACCAATTTCGACCTCGGCGCAGGTGTAAACATCACCGTTCCACTCTTCGACCAAAGAAAGACGAAGACTGCCATACGCAAGGCACAACTACAGCGCGAGAGCAGCTTGCTAGACCTGCAAGACAAGCAAAAGCAACTCTACACAACGATAGAGGGCTATTGGATAGACGCTGTGACCAATCAAAACAAGTTCCGCTCGGCACAGACCAACGTGGAAAGCCAGCAAGCAAGCTACGACTTGCTGAGCGAGCAATTCCGTCTCGGACTGAAAAACATCGTGGAACTGATGACTGGCAAGACCAATCTGCTCAATGCACAACAAGACGAACTACAGAGTAAATATATGACCATTCTCAATCAGCAGATGTTGAAGTTCTATAAAGGTGAAGGATTGTCTATGTAAGGATAACATTTTTATTGACACTAAGGAAACAAAAATATGAAGAAGATCAGCAAAGTATGGATTGCCGTGATAGTGATAGTCGTTGTGGCTATAGCCTTCTGGCTCTTCTCGGGCAAGAAAGACAAGGCAACCTTGCAATTTGACACCACCAAGGTGGAGGCAGGCAAAATCACCAAGAGCATCACTGCCACAGGAACGATAGAACCTGTCACTTCAGTCACAGTGGGTACTCAGGTGTCTGGTATCGTGAGCAAACTGTTCGTTGACTATAATAGTGTGGTCAAGAAAGGACAAGTGATTGCGGAACTCGACAAGACGAACCTTATCAGCGAACTGAACACTGCTAAAGCCAATTTGGCTAGCGCAGAAAGCACCTTGAAGTATGAACAGGCGAACTACAATCGCTACAAGACCCTCTACAAGAAGGGATTGGTGAGCGCAGACGACTACGACAACGCTCTGCTCAACTACAACAAGGCTAAAGAATCGGTAGCCTCATCTAAAGAAATGGTGACCAAGGCAGAAACCAACTTGGGATATGCCACCATCACCTCCCCCATCGACGGTGTTGTATTGTCGAAGTCGGTAGAAGAGGGACAGACCGTGGCTGCCAGCTTCAATACTCCTGAGCTCTTCAAGATTGCCAAAGACTTGACCAACATGCAGGTAGTGGCAGATGTAGACGAAGCCGATATCGGTGACGTAAAGGCAGGAGAACGCGTGACATTCACTGTAGACGCTTACCCCGACGACACCTTTGAGGGAACCGTTACACAGGTGCGCCAAGAGGCTACTACCACCAACAACGTGGTTACCTATGAGGTGGTTATCAGCGCCCCCAATGCCAACTTGAAGTTGAAACCAGGCCTGACCGCCAACGTGACTATCTACACGCTAGAAAAGACGGGCGTGACCAATGTGCTGAGCAAGGCACTGCGCTTCACTCCTACCAAAGAGACAGTGAACGGCGCAAAGATTATCGACTGCAAAGGAAAGAATAAGTTGTGGACCAAAGAGGGTAACACCTTCCGTGCACATGCCGTAACGATTGGCATCACAGATGGTACACACACTGAGATATTGAGCGGCATCAGCAATGGTACGATGGTTGTCACCGACGTGAAGGCCCAAGCAGCTACCACAGACGACCAGACCGCTAGCGAAAGCGAAAGCAGTCCGTTTGCCCCAGGCCCTCCAGGAAAAAACAAGAAAAAATAAGAGATTATGCCAAACGATAAGAAGGTTGTCATCGAACTCGACAACGTGAAACGCGAGTTTATGGTCGGCGACGAAGTGGTACACGCCTTGCGCGGTGTCTCGTTTAAGATTTACGAGGGCGAGTTCGTGACCATCATGGGTAAATCAGGTTCGGGTAAGTCAACCCTACTGAACCAGTTGGGATGCCTCGACACGCCTTCAAGCGGCGAATACTATCTCGATGGCGTGTCGGTGAGGAAGATGAGCAAGTCGCAGCGCGCCACACTGCGCAACCGCAAGATTGGCTTTATCTTCCAGAACTATAACCTGCTGCCGAAGACCACCAGCGTGGAAAACGTGGAACTCCCACTGATGTACAACGGAGCAGTGAACGCCAAAGAACGTAGGGAACGTGCCATCGAAGCGCTGAAAGCCGTGGGCTTGGGCAACCGTCTCTCTCACAAGAGCAACCAGATGTCGGGTGGACAGATGCAACGCGTGGCAATAGCCCGGGCATTGGTGAACAATCCTGCCGTAATCCTCGCCGATGAAGCAACAGGAAACCTCGACACCCGCACCTCGTTCGAGATACTCGTGCTCTTCCAGAAGCTGTATGCCGAAGGACGCACCATTATCTTCGTGACCCACAACCCCGACATTGCCAACTATTCCAGTCGCAACATCATGCTGCGTGACGGACGGGTGATTAGTGACGAATACAACCAAAACATACAATCGGCAGCAGACGGACTGGCAGCATTGCCACCCAACACTGACGAATAATATAGAAGAGAATGAACTATACCAACCTTCTCAAGATAGCACTCAGGGCGATAGGAGCCAACAAGTTGCGCTCCTTCCTCACCGCTCTCGGCATCATCATCGGTGTCGGCTCGGTGATTACGATGCTCGCCATCGGCCAAGGCTCAAAGAAGAGCATACAGGCCAACATCGCAGAAATGGGTTCCAACATGATCATGATTCATCCAGGAGCCGACATGCGAGGCGGTGTGCGACAAGATGCCTCGTCGATGGAAACCCTGAAATTGGAAGACTATCAGAACATCAAAGACGAATGTAACTACGTGTCGGGCATCAGTCCGGTAGTCAACAGTTCGGGGCAGTTCATTTACGGAAGCAACAACACGCCATCCACCATCTATGGTATCAACCAGGACTACCTCACGATACGACAGCTTTCTGTGGATGACGGCGAGATGTTCACCGATGAAGACATCAAGTCGAGTGCCAAGGTGTGCGTGCTCGGACAGACTGTAGTCGACAACTTGTTCCCTGACGGCAGCGACCCTGTGGGCAAGGTGGTGCGTTTCAACTCCATTCCCTTCCGTGTCATCGGTGTGCTGAAAAAGAAAGGATACAACACCATGGGCATGGACCAAGACGACTTGGTGCTCGCTCCCTATACTTCGGTGATGAAACGTATCCTCGCACAAACCTATCTCGGAAGCATCGTTTGCTCTGCCATCACAGAGGACTTGACCGACAACGCCATCACTGAAATCACAAGCATCCTGCGTCGTGACCACAAGCTCAAGGACGCTACCGAAACGACAGAGGGTGATGACGATGATTTCAACATACGCTCGCAGGAGGAGTTGGCATCGATGATGAACTCAACCACCGACATGATGACCATTCTGTTGGGTTGCGTGGCAGGCATCTCACTGATCGTCGGCGGTATCGGTATCATGAACATCATGTATGTGAGTGTGACTGAACGTACACGTGAGATTGGTCTCCGCATGAGTGTGGGCGCACGAGGCATAGACATCCTCAACCAGTTCCTCATCGAAGCCATATTGCTCAGCATCACTGGAGGTATCATCGGCGTACTGTTAGGTGTAGGAGCCTCCTATGCTGTCAAGCTAATAGCCCACTGGCCCATCTACATCCAGCCATGGAGTGTGGTGCTCAGCTTTGCTGTCTGCTCGTTCACAGGTGTGTTCTTCGGATGGTATCCAGCCAAGAAGGCAGCACAACTCGACCCCATCGAGGCTATACGCTACGAATAAAGACCATATAAGACAAACAAGATAAAGTAGAATTAATCCGAGAGAATGTTACCTACTTCGTCAGCGGACTATAGACTTGGTAACATATTTAAATTGACGTTTATTGTGTATGACAGTATGGAGTCGACGTGATGTCGCCTCCATACATTTTAATTATCTATCAAGGAAATGATAAAAACAAACAAAGAAACCATACAACACATCGTCCTGCACAGCATGCTTTGTATGCTGATGTTGCTCACGCCCCTCATGTTCATCAGCAGCGAAGACCACTTGTCGTGGAGCAAATATTGGGGACAAGTGATTTCTCCCGTAACACTTCTGCTCGTATTCTATCTGAACTATCTCTTTCTCGCCCCCAAACTTTTGTTGCGTTCACACCGCATTCGATTCTTCCTCATCAATATTATTCTCATTGCGAGCCTCGCTTCTGGCATTCATGTGTGGATGGAATACCAGTTTAAGAAAGACAATCAGCGAAGCGAACAAGTCTATAAGCCCAAGAAGGGAAACAAATCAAGAGAAAAGAGACGTCACGGTCCAGGGTTCATGTTCTTCTTCTTCCGCGATGTGCTCAACTTCTCGCTTGCCGTTACTACAGCCACTGCAATAGTCTTGGCAAGCAAATGGTCGAAGTCGGAGAAGGCGCGCCACGAAGCTGAAGCAGCACGCACAGAGGCTGAACTGAAGAACTTGCGCAGTCAGATTAACCCCCATTTCCTACTCAACACGCTCAACAACATCTATGCACTTACCGCATTCGACCAAGACAAAGCACAAGATGCCATCATCGAACTGAGCAAACTCCTCCGTCATGTGCTCTATGACAACCAAGAAGAGATGGTGCCACTCAAAGACGAAGTGCAGTTTATCCATAGTTATGTGAAGCTCATGAAGATGCGTCTGCCACAAAGCGTGGAACTCAAAGAGCATGTGGACATCCCCGAGAACTTGGAGCCTCACATCGCGCCACTGATATTCATCTCACTCATCGAAAACGCTTTCAAGCACGGCATCAGTCCCACTGAACGCAGTTTTATCCACATAGACATACATGCTGACACCTCTTCTATCGTGTGCTGCATCGAGAACAGTAATCACCCCAAGACACAAGCAGATCGCAGCGGACATGGCATAGGACTCATGCAAGTGGAAAAACGACTGGAATTATCCTATCCAGGGAAATATAAATGGGTGAAAGGCGTTGATAATAATGTATATAAATCAGAAATTACCATCTATGACACTGAAATGCGCGATTATTGATGATGAGCCATTGGCTGCTGGACTGCTGGAGAGTTATGCCAAGAAAACACCTTTTCTTGAGCTGACAGGCACGTACGGAAGTGCCGTTCAAGCCATGAGTGACCTGCGGCGCCAACCTGTCGACCTGCTCTTTCTCGACATTCAGATGCCCGAACTGAGCGGTATGGAGTTTGCTAAACTGATGCCCAAGCAGACTAAAATCATCTTCACCACCGCCTTCGGACAGTACGCCATCGAAGGTTACAAGGTGCAGGCATTAGACTATCTGCTCAAACCCATCTCCTATGAGGAATTTCTCAGGGCTTCTACCAAGGCGCTGGAGTTGGCTCAATCCACAGAAGACACGTCTGCCGCTCCCACGGCAACATCAGCAGAACGTTTCATCTTCGTGAAGAGCGAATATAAACTCGTCAAGATAAACTTTGACGACATCCTCTTTATCGAAGGTGTGAAAGACTATGTGAAGATTTATCTTGACAACGGACAGAAACCCGTCATGTCGCTGATGAACATGAAAAAGGTGGAAGAATTTCTGCCAAGTCCTGAATTCATGCGCACCCACCGCTCATATATCGTGCATACCAGTAAGGTGACCGTTATCGATCGCGGCCGCATTGTGTTTGGCGACAACTACATACCCATCTCAGATAGCTACAAGGAAGAAGTGCAGAAGTATCTTGACAAGCACATGCTTGTATAGGAGTTATTGCTGTCCGGTAAAACTTTTATCCTTAAAATAAATTAGGGCTGACACTTCTCACGAGGTATCAGCCCTTTTGGTTATCTTTGCTTT
>CAVKQP010000114.1:0-6817 GCA_963658165.1 Clostridium sp. CAG:302
GATGAACTGTCGGAAGACCCCAACCAGCCCTTGTTCATCCTTGACGGTTTCGAGTCTTCTCTCGAAGCCATCTATAACCTTGACATCAACCGCATCGCCTCGATGACGCTGCTGAAAGACGCTGCCTCTACTGCCATCTATGGTTCGAAGGCTGCCAATGGTGTCGTGGTGGTTGAAACCGTCAAACCTAAGGTTGGTCAACTGCGCGTGAGCTACAATGGTTCTATGGACATCAGCATTCCAGACCTCGGCGGCTACAACCTGATGAACGCCAAAGAGAAATTAGCGTTCGAGAAGATGGCTGGCAAATATACCAACAACGACCTGCCTGCAGCCGACATCATCGAACTTGACAACCTCTATCAACAGCACATGCGCGACATTGCCAGCGGCGTGGACACCTATTGGCTTTCGGAGCCTCTGCGCACCGGCATCAACCATCGTCATCAGCTTTATCTCGATGGTGGTTCGGGGGGCTTCCTCTTCGGTATTGGTCTGAACTACAACAAGACCAATGGCGTGATGAAGAAGTCTAACCGCGATGTCTATGGCGGCAACATCGACCTCACCTATCGCGTGGGCAAGTTGCAGTTCAGCAACAAGTTCACCGCCCAGCAAACCAATGCGAAAAACCCTACCGTATCGTTCTCGCAATATGCTTCTGCCAACCCCTACTACAAGAAATATGACGAAGACGGAAACATCACTAAGTTCCTTGCCAACACATCTTATGAAACCCGCATCGGCAACCCGATGTACAACGACAACTTGAATAGCCGTGACGAAAGTCGTCAGCTCATGTTGAGCGACTACTTCCAGGTGGAATACAACCCCATCAAGGAACTCAAGTTGCGCGGAAAGTTGGGACTCACCCACTATGACAAAGACGCAGAAAACTTCATCTCGCCTGATGACACCCGCTATGAGAGTGTGAACACCTTGCAGCGTGGTAGCTACAGCTTTGGCAACACCAAGACCAACAACATCGAAGGTGATTTCACTGCCATCTATGCCACTGTACTCAATCAGGCACACCGCATCAACGTAGCACTCGGTGCCAACATCAACGAGAGCAAATCGACCATTCAAGGATATTCTGCACAAGGTTTCCCCTCTGGCGACTTCACCTACCCCTCATTCTCAAAGGGTTATCCTGAGGGCGGTCGTCCCACTTATAGCGAGAGCGTAAGCCGCTCCGTCAGCGGATACCTCAGTGGAGGCTACTCTTTCATGGACCGCTATCTCATGGACGTGAGCTACCGCCTAAGTGGTTCGTCTATCTTCGGTTCTAACAAGAAGTATATCAACACTTGGTCACTCGGTTTGGGATGGAACATCCACAACGAGGAGTTCATCAAGAACAGCCTTCCGTTCATCAACTACTTCAAGATTCGTGGTTCTATCGGTAATCCTGGCAATCAGAACTACGACTCATCTCTCTCGCTCACCACATTCCAGTATTCCTATACCGCCTATAACTATTTCGGACTCAGCTCTGTGCTCCTGAACATGGGCAACAAGAACTTGGAATGGCAGACTACGTTGGACCGCAACATCGGTCTCGACCTCACCATGTTCGACAACCGCTTGTCGCTTACCATGGACTACTATTACAAAAACACCGACCCGTTGCTCATCGCCATCGGCTTGCCCGCTAGCTCGGGTCTACCCATGTCATACAACTCTACGCTCGGTGAATATACCACTTCATACAACACCAACCTCGGAAAACAGATAGCCAAAGGTTTCACAGCGACCTTGCAGTACTACATCATCCGCAATCTGAAGAAGCGTCTCACTTGGTCCGTGCGGGGCACCATGCGCACCGAAAGTGCCAAACTTGACGGCATCGGCAACACGCTCGAGTCACTCAACAAGTATGGTCAGAGCCGCAGCACCCAGCGCTACTACGACGGTGCTGACCCCGATGACATTTGGGCAGTACGCTCTGCAGGCATCGACCCTGCAACGGGTAAGGAACTGTTCATCAAGAAAGACGGCACCTATACCTATGACTTCACATATGACGATGAGGTGATTGTGGGCAACACTCGCCCAGACATCGAAGGCACCCTCGGCACTAACTTTGGCTACCGCGGTTTGACCTTCAGTGCCATCTTCCGCTATCGTCTGGGTGGTGACTCATTCAACAGTTCTGTATTTAATAAGGTGGAGAACCTCAGCAAGTCTGACCTCAACTACAACCAAGACAAGCGTGCCCTCTACGACCGTTGGCAGAAGGCGGGCGACATTGCTCAGTTCAAGAACATTGCCGACCAACAAAGCACACCAATGTCTTCACGTTTCGTACAACGAGAGAACACACTCACCCTAGAGTCTTTGCAGGTGGGCTATGAGTTTGAGCCACAGATAGCACGCTCACTCGGACTGAGTGGTCTGCGCATCAATGCCTACATGAACGACATCTTCCGTATCTCGTCCATCAAGCAAGAGCGAGGCACCTCCTACCCCTTCGCACGTAGCTTCTCGTTCGCCCTTTCACTCACCTTATAATAAAACATCTGAATTATGAAGATTAAAAACATATTCCATATAGCAGTCTTGACTTGCGCTGTCGCACTGACATCCAGTTGCAGCGACTGGCTCGACTACACCCCGAAAGACAAGACCACCGAAGAACAACAGTTCTCCACAAGAGCAGGTTTCTACACTGCCGTCAATGGTGTCTACAACAAGTTGGCATCGTCCAACCTCTATGGCAACACGCTGAGCTATGGCGCCATCGACCTGATGTCGCAACGCTATGAGACAGGATCGAACTCAAGTTCTGCTAAGTATCTTTGGTCAAACTTCAAGTACACCAACTCCGACCTTCAGACTAGCATCAACTCCATTTGGCAGGAATCCTACCAAGCCATACTTAATGCCAACGTCATTCTCGAAGGTGTGGACAATCAGAAAGGTGTGCTTTCTGAAAGCGACAAAAACTTGATTAAGGGCGATATGCTCGGCTTGCGCGCCTTCCTCCACTTCGACTTGCTCCGTCTCTTCGGCACCGTCTATAGCCGCGACGCAGAAACTCCCGTGATGCCCTACAACGACACCACTGAGCCACAGGCTTATACGCTGTTGTCATCTAAGGATATAGTCATGAACCATCTGCTGCCCGACCTCAATGCCGCAGAAGAATATCTGAAAGCTGGCGACCCCATCACGAAGACAGGAGTGGCAGACACAGCCAATGCCAATGGCGACAACTATCGGAACTATCGCCAGCTACGTCTGAACTACTACGCCATCGCCTTACTCAAGGCACGCGTATATCAGTGGATTGGTGACACCGACAATGCGCTCGCTGAAGCCAAGAAGATTACCGACAGCGAAGATGCCAAGAAGTTCTTCCCCTTCGTAAACCCCGACAAGTTGCTCGGCAACAACGTCAATCCAGACCGCATCTTCTCGTCAGAAGTGCTCTTCGGCATCTACAATGCGGAGCGTTCCAACATCTACAAGAACCGCTATGACAGTAACAACCTCACTTCGGAAGACATGTATCGTTCATATGCAGGATACATCGAGAAAGTGTTTACCAACCAGGCTGACTATCGTTTCCAGTCGCAGTGGGTGCACAACGGCAACTACTACTATTTCGGCAAGTTCAAGGAAATCACCTACAATACCAGCGATATTCCGCTCTATGCTGTGATGATGCCACTCATGCGCATCAGCGAGGCTTACTATATTGCTGCCGAAAGCGAGATGAAGTTGGGCGACAAGGAGAAAGCAGTGGGCTACCTGAACACCATTCTCCAGAAGCGAGGCACCACACAACTGGAGTCTACCGTGTCTGCCACCGACTTCACCAAGCAACTCAAGATGGAATATATCCGAGAGTTTTGGGGCGAGGGACAGATCTTCTTCATGTTCAAGCGCACCTATTCTTCCATCGGCAGTGACTTTAACGGAGCCACTAGCGACTCTTGGTCAAGCGTGAGCCCGAGCACAGCAAAATATGTGTTGCCTATGCCATCCAGTGAAAAAGAAAACAGATAAAACAGAAACGACATGAAAAAATATATCATTCCCTTGCTCTCCCTTCTGGGCGCAGTCCTGATGGGAGCTTGCTCTGAAGAAGAATTCACGAAATTCGACGGACAGAAGTCGGGCATCTTCATGAGAAGAACTGCCACGACAAACATCAGCGGAACACCGCTTACTTTTGCCGACTCACTACTCGTGACCTTCGCCAACTACAACGAACAAACTGAACAGCTCCGCGCTTATGTGCCCGTGTTGATCATGGGCGACGTGAAGAACTATGACCGCAAGTTCAAGTTGGTGGTCAACAAAGATCTTTCCACCGCTGTGGAAGGAGTAGACTTCGAACTGAGCGACACGGCTTGCTACATTCCTGCCGGCAAGTCGTCACGCAACGTGTTCTTCTATATCAAGAAGACTGCCAAGCTCGACACTAAGTCGGTGAGAATTGTCTTCGAACTGCAAGACAATGAGAACTTCACCGCCGAACTGGAGAAATACAAGAGTACGGCAGACTGGTCATCCACAGGAAAGGAACTCTGTGGCACACGCTACAAGGTCATCTTCAACAACATCTGGGAGATACCTTATCAGTGGGAGTATTGGGGTGACTGGTATCTCGGCGATTGGAGTGTGAAGAAAGAGAAGATACTCGACAACTTGATGGGTTGGCAACATTCGGAGTTTAACGACAAAGCCAGCTACGGAAAGATGCCTTATCTGGCTAAGAAGCTGCAGAAGTACCTGCAGGAGCAAGCCGATGCCGGCACACCCGTCACCGAAGACAACGGCTCCTACATGCAGCTCGTTTCTCCCTATCTCGTGGACTATTCTCAATATGAAAAATAAACATCAGACATTATGAACATCAAATATATATGCAGCATGATGCTTGCAGCCGCCACGCTCACCTCGTGCTATGAAGACAAGGGCAACTATGACTACACTGCGGTGGAAACCATCACTGGCGATGGCTTCCCTAAATCCATCAGCGTGGTGCAAAAGGCTGACTACATAGAGTTGTCACCCTCGTTCATCTCCGATCTCAACGGAAGCATCGATAACAATCCGAACTATGAGTATTCTTGCGTCTTGTGGAAGAGCGGTGGTTCTTTCCCCGACACACAGACACGACAGAAAGAGATAGACACCGACCACGCCAAAGACGTGAAGTTCTTCGCCGACCTTTCTGAGGGGAAATATGTAATACAATACATGGTGACCAACAAGCAGACGGGGGTGACCACCAACTTCCAAGTGCCCGTGCAGGTCACCTCGTCTACCTACGAAGGCTGGATGGTGCTCTGCGATGACAAGGATGGCTATGCGCGTATGGACATGGTATCCATTCTATCCGACACGCGCCACGAAGCCATCCACGACATTCTCGGCACTAAGGCTCCAAAACTCAAGGGTGCTCGTTCACTGATGATGAATGCTCGCCCTAGCAGCTATGCCTCTGGCGACGACCTGTGGTTCTGTACCAATGATGGTTCGTGGTCGCTTAACCAGTCGTCCTTGCAGGCTATGTATGACATGGAAACCTCCGAATTCATGGTGACGCCACAAGACGAAAAGGTGCTTGTCACCGATGGTCTGTACATGGGCTACCGTCTCTGTGTCACCGACAAAGGAACCCTCTATGCCAAGAGCAATTTAACGGGAGCTGTTTATGAGGATCCCATCAACACGTTCTCTGGCAATGGAACGATCGATTTCCATGCCGCTCCTTACATCGGCGTATTCGTCGGACGTTCGGGCTGGGATTATTATTACAATCAAAAAGCTATTTTATACGACACGGATCACAAGCAATTCGTGTCATGGGATGGTTCCTACTATGGCAACCACAACATCTGCTCTACGCTGGACGATCCCGAGAACAAGCTTTTCTCTTACCAAACGGGTATGGATATGATTGCTATGATCAACACGGCATTCTCTGGCTCCACCGTCTACTCTGTGATGCAAGACGACGCCAAGAATCGCTATGTCTATGGCATCAACATGACGGGTGGACAGATCACGCAGTCGCTCTATGAACCTGTGACTGCTCCTGGTTTCAACAATGCCACCTCGTTTGCCTTCCATTCGCAATATCCTTATATGTTCTATAATGATGGAGACAAGGTGTATACCTATCACCTGATGAACCACACTGCCAACGTGGGCATTACGTTGCCGGGCGAAGAGGTGACCATGGTGAAGTTCAACCTGTTCCTCCACATTCCCAACTCGTCTACATTCAACAAGAGCGACGAGTTTATGGCACAGCAGTATCAGCTCATTGTAGGTTCCTACAAGAAGGACAACACGGACGGCAATGGCGGCGTACTACGCTTCTACAAGTTTGATCAAGCCACAGGCACCCTCACCCTCGTCAACCAATATGAGGGCTTTGCCAAAATTAAGGACGTGATGTATCGCGAAAGATAAAAACTTTTCATAAGTATTAATTAAGGAGGGTGTGACAAAACTGGCACACCCTCCTTTTACATTTCACGCTATTCACAACAAGCACCAAAATAGTAGTCGACGCGCCCTCGCGTCGGCCCAAGGGCAAAGACTACCTCATTAGCCCACGAGGTATACCCTCTATGCCAATGAGATAGAGCTTCACATAGATCAAAATAAAACCCTCCAAAGAGAAGATTGTGTTCTCCTTGGAGGGTTTGTTATTGGAGCATGGGCTCACGATGGATTAATCTGCCCACTCGTCGCCCTCTGACTGTATCACATTTGAAGACTCGTTGTCATTATAGATGCCCGAAGCCTCGAGTAGAAGAGAGTCGCTCGTTTCTACCTCATGGATTGTCAC
>CAVKQP010000115.1:0-6807 GCA_963658165.1 Clostridium sp. CAG:302
GAACAGAATAAAGTGTGGGTGGGATTGTCTAAAGAAACAGCACACCAGTTGGGAACTCCTATATCCAGCTTGATGGCGTGGACGGAGATGCTGAAGGAAACCTATCCTGATGATGACTTGCTCCCTGAAATGGATAAAGATGTAAAGCGCCTCCAATTGATAGCAGACCGCTTTTCCAAGATAGGTTCGCAGCCAGAACCCGTTCCCTATAGTCTGAATGAAATAGTGGACCATGTTATTGAATACATGGATAAGCGGACCTCTAAATCGGTAGAGATTATAAAAAATATCCCCAAGGAAGACATAGTTGTTAAGCTTTGCCCTCAATTGTTTGAGTGGGTGATAGAGAATCTCTGCAAGAATGCAGTTGACGCAATGGGAGGGAGGAATGGTGTCATTACGATTTCTGTGTCTGATACCGATGAGAAAGCTATTGTGGAAGTAGCAGACACTGGGAAAGGAATAAAAAAGAAGGATATTCGCAATGTGTTCAAGCCGGGCTTTACCACCAAGAAAAGGGGATGGGGACTTGGCTTGTCATTGGCTAAACGTATTGTGGAAGATTACCATAAAGGCCATATCTTTGTGAAAAGTTCAGAGATAGGTAAGGGTACTGTTTTCTGTATAGAACTGGCTAAATCATAAAGATTGCCGTAGATAGAGACTGTCTGCAGCGCTATTTAAACCACGGAAAGACAAAAAATGTGAGTATAAATTGTACTATGTCGGAAAATATTAGTAACTTTGCAACCCAAATGTGTAGTTTAGAGTTGCTTAAGATAGATTTGAAGGGGATGAAAGAGGGTATAACTACCCTTGGTTTCTCCTTGGATGACACTTTTTTTGATGCCTTGGATGAGGTGGATATTAAACGTGGTCGTCTTGATGTGTCTGTAACAGTGCATCGAACACAGAACTATTTTGAGCTTGACTTCCATACGGAAGGTCTTGTACACGTGCCCTGTGACATCTGTTTGGATGACATGGAGCAACCCATAGATTCGGACAATCGACTCGTGGTGAAATTTGGTGAAGAATACTCTGAAAATGACGACCTCATTACTGTGGATGAGAACGATGGTGTTCTCGATGCATCTTGGTTCGTTTATGAATTCATAGCCCTCAACATACCCATTAAGCACGTGCATGCACCTGGAAAATGCAACCCTGCGATGATAGAAAAGCTCAAAGAGCTATCAGCTACCCGAAGTAGTGATGCGGATGGAGATGTGGTGGTGGATTCTCGTTGGAGTGAATTAGAAAAATTAAAAACTATAATTAAAGATTAAGTAAAATGGCACATCCTAAAAGAAGACAATCAAAGTCTCGTACACTTAAAAGAAGAACTCACGACAAGGCAGTAGCTCCTACATTGGCAGTATGTCCTAACTGTGGCGCATACTATATCTATCACACTGTATGCCCAACATGTGGTTATTACAGAGGTAAGGTTGCTATCGTTAAGGAAGAGACCGCAGAATAATGGGAAAGATCAATGCAATAATTACCGGTATCGGAGGATACGTTCCCGAGTATGTCCTCACGAATGAGGAACTCTCAAGGATGGTAGATACCAGTGACGAGTGGATTATGACCCGTGTAGGTATCAAGGAACGCCGTATCTTGACAGAAGAAGGTTTGGGTACCTCTTATATGGCGCGCAAGGCTGCAAAGCAGCTAATCCAGAAAACTGGTGTAGATCCTGATACCATCGATGCATTGATCGTAACCACAACCACTCCTGACTATAAGTTTCCCTCAACAGCGTCTATTGTCCTTGGAAAACTTGGACTTAAGAACGCAATGGCATTTGATCTTGAAGCCGCTTGTTGTGGTTTCTTGTATTCGCTTGATGTGGCATCGACCATGATTCAAAGTGGACGCTACAAGAAAATCATTGTAATCGGTGCAGATAAAATGTCATCATTGGTGGACTATACCGATCGACAGACTTGTGTTTTGTTCGGTGATGGTGCAGGAGCTGTTCTCGTAGAGGCAACAGAAGAGGAGAATATCGGTGTGAGAGATTCTTTCCTTCGCACCGATGGCAAAGGTCTTCCATTCCTTCATATGAAGGCTGGTGGTTCGGTTTGCCCTCCTTCTCATTTTACGGTTGATCATCGTCTGCATTATTTGTATCAGGAAGGTCGTACAGTGTTCCGCTATGCGGTTACTGATATGAGTGATGATGTGGCTGAAATCATGAAACGTAATAGCTTGAGTCATGATGATGTGAAGTGGGTTGTACCCCACGAAGCAAATCTTCGTATTATCGAAGCTGTGACCAAGCGTGTGGAGATTCCAATGGAAAAAGTGATGGTAAACATCCAGCATTATGGAAATACAAGTGCTGCAACAATACCTCTCGCTCTTTGGGACTATGAAAAAGAACTGAAGAAAGGTGACAATGTGGTGTTTACAGCTTTTGGCGCTGGTTTTGTTCACGGAGCGTCCTATTACAAATGGGCTTACGATGGTGCAATAGCCGCTGCTAAAGCTAAGTGATGATTATCATTAACAAAGATACGAACGCATCCTTTTCCCATGATCTGTGAGAAAAGAATGCGTTTTTTGTTCTCTTCTACTCATTAAAAATACCCTTTCATATGCATAAAGCAGGATTTGTTAATATCGTTGGAAATCCGAATGTCGGTAAGTCGACGCTGATGAACCAGTTGGTTGGTGAACGCTTGTCTATTGCAACGTTTAAGGCACAAACGACTCGGCATCGTATTATGGGCATTGTGAATACGGATGAGTGTCAAATCGTCTTTTCTGATACGCCAGGTGTGTTGAAGCCCAATTATAAATTGCAAGAGTCTATGCTTGCTTTTTCGGAATCGGCATTGGCAGATGCGGATGTACTTCTCTATGTCACTGATGTGGTTGAGAATCCAGAGAAGAATATGGATTTCCTCGAAAAGGTGAAGAAGATGTCTATCCCCGTGTTGTTGTTAATCAATAAAATAGATCAAAGTGATCAGAAAGCATTGGGTAGTATCGTGGAGAAATGGCATATCTTGTTGCCCAATGCTGAAATACTTCCCATTTCCGCCCAGAACAAATTTGGTATTGATATCTTATTGAAGCGAATAAAAGAATTGCTACCCGATTCACCTCCTTATTTTGATAAGGAACAGTTGACAGATAAACCAGCGAGATTCTTTGTGTCAGAAATTATTCGTGAGAAGATATTGCTCTACTATGACAAGGAAATACCTTATTCTGTAGAAGTTGCTGTCGAACGTTTTAAGGAAGATGAACAGAAAATTCATATCAATGCCGTTATCTATGTGGAGCGTGACTCTCAAAAGGGTATCATCATAGGGCATCAAGGTGTGGCATTGAAAAAAGTGTGCTCAGAAGCGCGAAAGGCATTAGAGAAGTTCTTTGACAAAAAAGTCTTTTTGGAAGCCTTTGTCAAAGTGGATAAGGATTGGCGCTCGTCGCAGCGCGAACTCAATCATTTTGGGTATAATCCTGAGTGATGAAAAATAACTAGGTAAATATAATCATATAAGTATATGGCAAATTTAGTAGCAATTGTGGGACGCCCGAATGTGGGCAAATCAACCCTGTTCAATCGACTGACGAAGACACGCCGCGCAATTGTGAGTGATACGGCGGGTACAACTCGCGACCGTCAATATGGCAAGTGCGAATGGAATGGCCGTGAGTTTTCTGTGGTAGATACTGGCGGCTGGGTCGTTAATTCTGACGATATTTTTGAGGATGCTATTCGCAGGCAAGTTATTGTAGCAACGGAAGAGGCCGATTTGGTGTTGTTTCTTGTTGATGTGACAACAGGCTTGACGGATTGGGATGAAGATGTGGCGCAGATTTTGCGCCGTTCTAAGTTGCCCGTTGTGCTGGTGGCCAACAAGACAGACAATAATAACCAGATATATGATGCGGCGGAGTTCTATAAACTAGGCTTGGGTGATCCGCAATGTATCAGTTCTGCAACAGGAAGTGGAACGGGTGACTTGCTTGACTTGATTCTTTCGAAACTGAAAAGTGACGAGGCGGAATTGTTGGAGGATGGAATTCCTCGTTTTGCTGTTGTCGGTCGTCCAAATGCGGGAAAGAGCAGTCTCATCAATGCTTTTATAGGAGAAGACCGTAATATAGTGACGGAAATTGCAGGCACTACTCGTGATTCTATCTACACCCGTTATGACAAATTCGGCTTTGACTTTTATCTTGTTGATACAGCTGGTATCCGGCGTAAGAACAAGGTAAGTGAGGATTTGGAATTTTATAGTGTGATGCGTTCTATTCGGGCCATTGAAAATAGCGATGTATGTATCTTGATGATTGATGCGACGCGTGGTATTGAAGCCCAGGATATGAATATCTTCCAACTTATCCAGAAGAACAACAAGAGTCTTGTTGTGGTTGTGAATAAGTGGGATTTGGTGGAGAACAAAGACCAAAAGGTGATAGATACGTTCGAAAATGCGATACGTAAGCGAATGGCACCATTTGTCGATTTCCCGATTATCTTTGCTTCTGCCTTGACAAAGCAGCGTATCTTCAAAGTCCTTGAAACTGCCAAGCAAGTGTATATGAATCGTAAGGCAAAAGTGGGCACGACTAAGCTTAATGAAGTGATGCTACCTTTAGTAGAAGCTTATCCACCACCATCAATCAAGGGAAAGTATATCAAGATAAAGTATTGCAGTCAGTTGCCGAACACACAGATACCGTCTTTTGTGTTCTATGCAAATTTGCCTCAATATATAAAGGAACCTTATCGCCGTTTCCTTGAGAATAAAATTCGTGAGAATTGGTCTATGCATGGATGCCCGATTAATGTTTTCATCCGACAGAAATGATAAGAGGTTTGATGAAATCCCTATTGTGGGGAATGATAGGAACGGCAATGTTGATAGCATGCTCGTCTGACAAGGCTGAAGACATAGATGCAAAGGTGGGACAAGCTGCTAAGGCCTATTATGACAAGCTTCTAAGCGGTAAATATACGGAATACGTTGACGGCTTTTATTGTGCAGAGAAAATACCGAACACATATCATGCGCAACTTGTGGAGAATGCCAAATTGTTTGTGGCATTACAAAAAGAGGCTCACCAAGGAATTGTAGCTGTGGATGTGACTCGGGTGCAGACAGACACGTTGCATCACAAGGCGGATGTCTTTCTCACATTATGTTATGCTGATAGCGTGAAAGAACAGGTTGTTGTTCCTATGATACAAAAGAAGGGAGACTGGTTGATGAGATGATCGCCAGTCTCCCTTCTTTTAATATTGATTTATGCTGTCCCTTTTAAGGCGTTCTCCATTTCTACCTTTTTGACTTTCTTGAAAAGGTCGGATGCATAGACTAAATCATTGAGTTTTTCATTCGTGGACGTAATTACACCATTTTTGTCACCAGTCCACTCGTTACGACCTTCGCAGATGAATACGATATTTTCACCGATACCCATCACGGAATTCATATCGTGAGTGTTGATGATGGTGGTCATGTTGTATTCTTCTGTGATACTATGGAGCAATTCATCGATGACAAGAGATGTCTTGGGGTCAAGTCCAGAATTGGGCTCGTCGCAGAACAAATATTTCGGGTTTAATACGATGGCTCTCGCTATTGCCACACGTTTTTGCATACCACCAGAAATTTCACCCGGATATTTCTGTTGTGCTTCCGACAAGTTAACTCTGGCAAGGCATTCTTGTGCTCTCCGGATTCTATCACGATAGTTTAGAGTGGAAAACATGTCAAGTGGGAACATGACGTTCTCAAGAACTGTTAGTGAATCAAACAGTGCCGCACTTTGAAAAATCATTCCCATTTCTCGCCGCATCATAATCTTTTCATGCTTGTTCATGGCAATGAAGTTGCGACCATCATAGAGCACTTCACCGCTTGTTGGAGATAACAAGCCAACTAGGTTTTTCATCAGTACTGTTTTACCGCTTCCACTTTGTCCAATAATCAGGTTAGTTTTCCCGCTGATGAATTGGGCATTGATATCCTTCAGTACGACCTTGTCATCAAAGGATTTGTATAAATGCTTTACTTCTATCATTGCATTGGAGGTTATGACAATAGTTCTGTCAAGAATACATCGGAGAATAATATCAACACGCTAGATGAAACCACGGCATTGGTGCTGGCTTTTCCTACTTCTACAGAGCCACCTTCGACGGTGTATCCGCAAAATGACGATACGCTAGCAATGATGAATGCAAAGAAGAGACTTTTGATGATACTCATCCACATGAACCAAGCGTTGAATTGATGCTGAAGTCCGAGAGTTAAGTCGTCGGGGCTTAGTACATGGCCAATATAGGCAGTGCCATACGCTCCGAGAATACCTGTCGTTGAAGAAAATACTACAAGGAAAGGCATGATGGTGATAAGGCCGAGTATCTTTGGCAGGATAAGGTAGCTCGCAGAATTAACGCCCATGATTTCCAATGCATCAATCTGTTGGGTCACTCTCATTGTGCCAAGTTCAGAAGCAATGTTTGATCCAACTTTTCCTGCCAAGATAAGGCACATGATGGATGAAGAAAACTCCAATAACATAATTTCTCGTGTGGTGTAACCAGACACCCAACGCGGCATCCAAGGACTTTGGATGTTTAGTTTCATTTGAATGCAAATGACCGCACCGATGAAGAAAGAAATGAGTAGTACGATACCGATAGAGTCAACTCCCAGTGAAGACATTTCTTTGATGTATTGCTTGCCGAACATCCTAAACCTTTCTGGCTTTGAGAAGGAACGGCCCATCAAAATAAGATAGCGTCCAAATGTGTTCAGATATTTAAGAACA
>CAVKQP010000116.1:0-6708 GCA_963658165.1 Clostridium sp. CAG:302
TATTCATACTGTGTGGCATTGCCCAAGAAACTCAGGTCTTCATTGGTGAATCCTTCTGCTACGAACGTGTAGTCTTTGGTGTTTTCTTGCGAGATGGCATAGTTGAGACCTACATAAAGCTGGTGCTTTTCGGCGAATGTCTTGTTGTAACTGAGCGTGAGGTCGGCATTGTAATAGTCGTCAAAGCCGTTGCCATAGGTGTAGCGACCTTTTCTCAAGATGCCTTCAGGGGTGTTGTAAGAGGTAGAAGAGAAGGTGGAATGCTCTGCTGGAAGGAACACGTCGCTGGTAGAACGTGTGGTAGAATAGCCGAGTTTGCCACGCAGACGCAGTCCGTCAAGAATGACCCACTCCACAGAGAAGTTGTTGAGGAAGTTGATATATTCACTCTTGTCAAACGTGTTGAGGGTGGCATCATAGAGAGGGTTGCCCACTTTGTCCTTCTTATAAAAGTCGTCGAAGGTCTTCACCACATTGCCATACTCGTCGTAGGGACTGTTGTAGGGTTGCTGATTCACATATTTCTGGAACGAGCCATACTTGCTTTCTTGCGAGTTGTTAGAGGTGAAACTGGTGTAGTTGCGGAACGTAAGGTTCTTCACGGAATACATTAAGGTGATGTCTCCGTTGACCGTCTTACGGCTACTGCCCTTCATGGCGCCTTCCACATCGTTGTAACCCAATGATGCTGCCCAGCGGAACTCGTGCGAACCGCCATCGAGTTGCACGTTGTAGCGCTGACCGACACCATTTCTCACGGGTATGTGGAGCCAGTCTACGTCGGTGCCATCGATCACTTTCTTCAGTCGTTCATTATAGATGTTGTCGTAAGAATATGCTATAGAAGGACTATAGTTATAGGTGTAGAGTCCCACTTCTTTCTCGAGTTGCAGTTTCTGTGCGGCGTTGAGCATGCTGTAGGAGGAGAGATCGGGCAGTTGAAGATCGATGCCTGCCTTAGCTGTCACGCGCAGACGACCTGCTTTAGGAGTCTTGGTGACCACTACAATTACGCCGTTGGCACCACGCGAACCATAGATGGCGGTGGCAGCAGCGTCCTTGAGAATGTTGATGCTCTCTATTTGCTCGTCGTTGTAGTCCATGAGTTTGGTAAGCGAAATCTCGAATCCGTCCAAGATGATGAGCGGAGTGTTGACAGTCTGCTGAGCGTTGGTGTTAAACTCCTCGACACTCATTGGCAGTGAGGAAGAGCCACGGATGTTCAGGTTGGGCAACACATTGGGGTTGCTACCTGCCACGTTGTTGACGGGGAAATTGATAGAAGCGTCGATGTTCTTCAGGGTTTGCAGGAGGTTGCTGCCCTTGAAACTTCTCAGTTGTTCGCTGTCTATGGATGTTACAGCACCTGTATAGCTCTCTTTGGCTTTCTGGAAGATACCCGTAACCACCACTTCGTTGATGTTTTTACCCTCACCTGTCAGTGCGATATCCTTCATATTCTCCATGGCTTTCCCCTGGTAGGAGCTCATGCCAAGGTATGACACGATGAGTGTGGCTTCCTCTGGGCAGTCGTGCAACACAAAGGTACCATCGTTTTGCGTGATGGTTCCCAAGCGATAACCAGATGCTACCACAGAAGCACCGATGATGGGTTCACCGTTTTCTTTGTCTACCACCTTGCCGCGCACGGTGATGAGCCGCAGTTGACCAGTAGTGGCTCTGTTGGGATAGATACGGGCGATCGTGCCCTTCACGGAGTATGCCAAGGGTTTTCCGCGCAAGAGATAGTCAAGCGCTTGCGTGAACGACACCCGTTTGACACCTCCGTTCACCTTGTAATTCTCCACATCGTTGTAGGTGAACATGATTTTGTAACCCGAAGCCTTCGAGAGTTTGCCGAATGCGGAGGGCAAGCTCTCGTTGCTAAACGTCAATGTGATGTTGCCTTGGGCTGCCGCTGAAACCAATAGCAGCGTCCAAAACAGCATGGACAGTACGAATTTCTTTTTAACCATATTTCTCTTTTCTTTAAGTAATCTTACATATAACGTTTGTAAAAAGCAAAAGGGTACGATTTGCGAAGAATTTATTTAAAAATGATAGATTTGTTGTAAAATTAGTTGGAAAATATTGTTGAATAATGGGGAATGATGACTTTGCGATGTCTCAATCATAGACTTTCAGGCGGGAAATAGCTGCGCCCGCAAAACGAAAGATGTCTTTAGCGATTCGTAAGTGGCAGAGTTACGACCCGTGAAAGGCAGTTTTAGGCATCGTTAGAGGCAGTCTTATGTTTTCGTTGAAGACGAGTGTCTACATTGTGGAGGCAGAATCATGCTTGTTTGGAAAATTCTTTGTAAGTTTGCAAGCGTTATCTACACCTATTTATATATATGAAGAACTTGAAAAACTTATTCCTGTTGTGTGCCTTGATGGTGCTCCCTTTGCACCTATGGAGCAAGGGCGGCATAGGCTACATTCCCTCTTCGGGTGGCGCACGCCTTTATTACGAAGTGAAAGGCCAGGGTTCTCCCATCGTCCTTTTGCACGGACACTCATTGGACACCCGCATGTGGGACACGCAGTTTCACAAGTTTTCGCGACATCACCGAGTGGTGCGCTTCGATTTCAGAGGCTATGGCAAGTCGTCTGCACAGTCTGAAACCTTTCAGTTTACCCACATGCAAGACCTGCTCACCGTGATGGATTCACTCCATATAGACCGTGCCCATATCGTCGGCTTGTCGATGGGCGCATTCGTTGCCGCCGACTTGTTGGCGTTGCATCCCGACCGCATCATCACTTGCACACTGGCAAGCGGTGGACTGAAAACCTATAAAGGGCCCAGCGAACCGATGGATAGTGCTGAAAGCGCTAAGCGCGACGGGGAGATAGCAGCCCTTAAAGTGAAGGGCGTAGAGCGTATGAAGGAAGAATGGTTGGAGAATCTCATTGCTTCGGGAGGTTCGCGGCGTGAGACCATGCGCTGTCCGCTGAAAGCCATGATAGACACTTGGACTGCCTGGCAACCCCTGCACAAGGAAGTGAGGGTGATAGAGGCGCATGATGCCGAACTCGTCTTCCGCAGTCACAAGACACCGACACCCACTCTTATCCTCAATGGCGGAACCGACGGCGGCAAGACTCCGCGCCGCTCATGGATGCTCGACTATCTGCCCAACGGCACTCAACAAACCTTGCCCGACTGCGGACACATGATGAATATGGAGCAGCCCAAACTGTTTAATCGCACCGTACTCACCTTTATAGACCAGCACGACCGCGCCTTTTAGACCGAAAGAAGTCTTGCATCAGTGCCCGACACTCCTCTTCAAGTATGCCGACAGTGACGGAAGCCTTGGGGTGGAACGCTTGTGGCGCATAGCGTGCGTAACCACGTTTGTCGTCGGCAGCCCCATAGACGATGCGTGGTATCTGTGCCCACCCGATGGCTCCTGCACACATAATGCATGGTTCTACGGTGACATAAAGCGTGCAGTCGGTCAGATACTTGCCGCCTAACAGGTCGGCAGCCGATGTGATGGCTTGCATTTCCGCATGAGCTGTCACGTCGTGCAAGGTCTCTGTCAGGTTGTGGGCGCGCGAGATGACACGACCTTGGCACACCACCACCGCCCCGATGGGAATCTCTCCCTCGTCGAAAGCCGCCTGAGCTTCAACAAGCGCTTTACGCATGAACTGCTCGTCAAGTTTCTGTTGTTCTTCTGCTGTCATGATTTTAAATGGTTGCGTTCTCTACAAAGGTAGAAAGAAAAACAATCCTCGCCAAATTAAATGACAAATTACGCTTCCCCTTTGCCGTTTGTAGCCATAAATTATGTAATTTTGCAGTAAATCGTAAAGACAATAATTTAAATGCTAAACAAAATGGCTAAAGTATATGAATTTCTTGCCGATGGTTTTGAAGAAGTAGAGGCATTGGCTGTGGTAGACATCTTAAGACGTGGTGGCGTAGACATCAAGACGGTCAGCGTGACGGGTAATGACTTTGTAGAAACCTCGCATGGCGTGACCCTCCGTGCCGATTTGAAGATAGAAGATGCCGACTTGAGCACTGCAGATATGCTGCTCTTGCCAGGCGGTCTGCCCGGAGCAACCAACCTGCGTGACCACGAAGGCGTGCGTAGTGCACTTTTAGCACAGGCTGAGGCTGGCAGAAAAATCGGCGCCATCTGCGCTGCACCATTGGTGCTCGGTTCGCTCGGACTGCTTGAAGGTAAGCGTGCCACATGCTATCCCGGTTTCGAGAAATACATGACAGGTGCCGACTATACCCATGAACTCTTCACTGTGGATGGCAATATCATCACCGGCGAAGGTCCCGCAGCCACCTTCCCTTATGCCTATGAAATATTATCCATGTTTGTAGGCAAGGAGAAAACCGAAGAAATCAAGGAAGGCATGATGTATAACCACCTGATGAAGCGGTAGCATATGGCAGACTACGTGATTATCGTAGCCGGAGGCAAGGGACTGCGCATGGGCGGGGACATTCCCAAACAGTTTCTGCCCGTGGGCGGAGAACCCATCTTGATGCGCACCATCAAGCGCTTCCGTGCCTGCAATACCCATCTCCACATTATCCTTGTGCTACCGAAAGCCCAGCAGGAATATTGGCACGGATTGTGCGAAATCTATCATTTTGCCGAGCCATACCAGTTGGCAGATGGTGGCGAGACCCGTTTCCACTCCGTGAGAAATGGTCTTGCCCTTGTGTCTGATGATGCCGTGGGCGTGGTTGGCGTGCACGATGGTGTGCGCCCCTTCGTAAAGGCAGAGGTGATAGACCGACTTTATGACGAGGCGCGCAAGCAGGGCGCCGTCATTCCCGTGACGCCCGTGGTGGAAACGCTGCGCTATATGGGAGGCAAAGATGGAGGAGAGAATGTGCCTCGCAGTGACTATAGACTGGTGCAGACCCCACAGACATTCGACATACAACTGCTCAAACAGGCTTATCATCAACCCTATACCGACCATTTCACGGACGATGCGTCGGTGGTAGAGAGCTTTGGACATCAAGTGCACACCGTGGATGGCAACCGTGAAAACATCAAGATAACCACCCCGTTTGACATGATTATAGCCAACGCATTGGTTGTTGAAGGATAAAGAAAGAACAGAATCGCCGTGCTCGACATATTGGAACAGGACGTGGTGTTCGCTCCCGGAATGGGACCGCGACGCAAGGAGATATTCAGTAAAGAACTGAATATCCACACCTTCCGTGACCTGCTCGAATACTATCCATATAAATATGTGGATAGAAGTCGCATCTATGCCATACGCGAACTGACGGCCGACATGCCGTTTGTGCAGGTGAAAGGACGCATACTCAGTTTTGAAGAATTCGAGATGGGGGCACGGCGCAAACGCGTGGTGGCACATTTCTCCGACGGAACGGGCGTGTGCGACATCGTATGGTTCAACAAGGCACAGTATGTGTATAATAGTTATAAGGTAAATACCGACTATATCGTGTTTGGCAAACCATCGGTCTATAACGGCCGCTACCAGTTTGCTCACCCCGACATAGACCCTGCGGCAGAGTTGCAACTGTCTCAGATGGGCATGCAACCATATTATGTGACCACGGAGCGGATGAAGAAATCTAATCTCACCTCACGGTTTATTGAGAAGACCATCAAGGCACTGCTGTCCCGATTGGCACAACCGCTGGCAGAAACCTTGCCGCCTTTTATCACCCAACCGCTCCACCTCGTGTCTTACGACAAGGCGATGCGTGATGTGCACTACCCGAAAACGACGCTCGACATGCAGAAAGCGCGCCAGCGCCTCAAGTTTGAAGAACTGTTCTATGTGCAGCTCAACATTCTCCGTTATGCCAGTGATCACCGCCGCAAGTATCGCGGCAACGTGTTTGCTCACGTGGGCGACATTTTTAATTCGTTCTATCATAACAATCTCCCCTTCCCCCTCACCGATGCCCAAAAGCGTGTGATGCGTGAAATCAGAGCCGATATGGGGTCGGGACGGCAAATGAACCGTTTGCTTCAAGGCGATGTGGGTTCGGGCAAAACACTCGTTGCCCTCATGTCAATGCTCATTGCGCTTGACAATGGATACCAAGCTTGCATCATGGCACCTACCGAGATCCTTGCCGAGCAACACCTGGCTACCATCCGTGAATTCCTAAATGGCATGGAGATAAACGTAGAGTTGCTGACAGGAATCGTCAAGGGAAAGAAGCGTCAAGAGGTGCTCGACCATCTTTTGGACGGCTCCATCCATATCCTTGTCGGCACCCATGCACTCATTGAAGAGAGCGTGAAGTTTCATCGCTTAGGGCTTGCAGTGGTCGACGAGCAGCACCGTTTCGGGGTGGAACAGCGCTCCAAACTATGGCGAAAAAGCACAAATCCGCCCCACATCTTGGTGATGACCGCTACGCCAATCCCCCGCACGCTTGCCATGACCATCTATGGCGACTTAGACGTGAGTGTGATTGACCAGTTGCCACCAGGCAGAAAACCCATACAAACCATCCATCAATATGACAACCAGATGGCGTCTCTCTATCGCGGCATACGCCGACAAATCAACGAGGGACGGCAGGTGTACGTGGTTTTCCCGCTCATTGAAGAAAGCGAAAAGAGCGACTTGAAAAACCTTGAGACGGGCTTTGAGGCCCTGTGCGAGGCATTCCCCGAGTTTAAATTAAGTAAGGTACACGGGCGGATGAAGCCGAAAGAGAAAGAGGAAGAA
>CAVKQP010000117.1:0-3207 GCA_963658165.1 Clostridium sp. CAG:302
GTGTCTATCGACATCTGACTCGGGAATATATTTTCTTCCATACCGACCACAAATACTGTAGGAAACTCCAGTCCCTTGGCGCTGTGCACGGTCATTAATGCTACGAAGTCCTCCTCTTCTTCACTCTTTTCGCTATCCATATCCGACAATAAGGATACCTCTTGCAGATAGTCATTAATATATATATGGTTGCCTAGATCCTCTTCTTTGCGGTTTTCTACAAAGTCTTGTATACCATTCAAGAACTCTTCTAAGTTTTCCTTCCGTGCTTGTCCTTCGGGTGAAGTGTCGCCATACAGTTCCTTATAGATGCCGCTCTCTTTGATGATATCACGACCTAATGTGAACACATCTGTATTTTCAGAACGGGCAATAAAGGAACTTATCAGTTCACGAAATGCCTGTACTTTGTTCCAAGCTGCACCTTTTAATATAAGATCATGCGCCACAGGGTTAAGAATCACCTCCCACAAACTTGCCTCAGCGCCTGCAGCATCCATGATTTTCTGTAGTGTAGTGTTTCCGATACCACGCGTTGGATAATTGGCAATGCGTCTGAAAGCCTCTTCGTCATTGGGGTTTGCTACCAATCGGAAATAAGCGATCACATCTTTAATTTCCTTTCGCTGGAAGAAACTCAAGCCTCCGTATATGCGGTAAGGTATGTTCTGCTTTCTGAAAGTTTCCTCAAAACTTCGGCTTTGCGCATTGGTGCGATAGAGCACTGCAAAGTCTCTGTAACCGCAATTCTCCTCTTTCTTGATTCTCAAGATGTTATTACATACAATCTGTGCTTCTTCTTTGTCGCTATAGGCAGGAAGTAAACGCAGCTTGTCGCCCCTGTCTTTCTCGCTATATAAGTTTTTCTTGATTTGACGGGCATTGCACTGAATCAAGCTATTGGCAGCCTGAACGATGGATTGTGTGGAGCGGTAATTACGTTCTAGCTTGAATAAGCGGGCTGAAGTGTATAGGTTTTGAAACTCCAAGATATTGTCTATGTTTGCACCACGGAAGCCATAGATACTCTGAGCGTCATCTCCAACCACACAAATCTTTTGTTTCTCTTGGGTCAACTGCCACACTATCTTTTGCTGTGCACTATTCGTGTCTTGGTACTCGTCTACTAATACGAAGGCATAACGCCCTGCATAGCGGTCGCGAACGTCAGGGTGGTCACGAAACAATTTATAGGTATAAACCAACAAGTCGTCGAAATCCATAGAATTAGCCATGTGCAGCCGTTGGTTATATGCCGTGTATATCCGTGGAAACTCTGGCATTTTCTCTTCCGAATCGTGCTCGGCAACGCCACCTCTATCATCATATTCCGCAGGAGAGATGAGGTGATTCTTCGCCATAGAAATTCGGCTTTGCACCGCAGCAGGCTTGTATTTCTTGTCGTCAAGCTGCATTTCTTTGACAATAGTCTTCACCAAAGAGCGTGAATCTGCTTGGTCATAGATGGTGTAATTGGAATTATAGCCGATGTGTTGTGCTTCCCTACGCAAGATGCGAGAGAATACAGAATGGAAAGTTCCCATCTCCAACTGTTGCGCAATCTCTGTTCCGACCAATGCACCAATACGGTCTTTCATCTCCCGTGCTGCCTTGTTGGTGAACGTAAGGGCAAGGATGCGCCATGGCTCCACATGGTTCTTCAGTAGATAAGCGATCTTGTAGGTCAAGACTCGCGTCTTGCCCGAACCTGCACCTGCTATGACCAATGATGGGCCGTCTATATATTCCACCGCCTCGCGTTGCGTTGCGTTAAGTCCGGAAAGGAAATCTTCTTCCATGTTTTTATTTGTTGTATAATCTTTACAATATGCTTCAACCACTCTTAACGACTCTTCTATTACCGTTTGCGATGATATACGCCTCCAGCAGAAGTGTTCGGGTCGATGTCTTCTCCCTCTTTAGGAAATGACGGAATGAACCTCATCTGTGCCTCTATTTGGTGTTGGCGCTTGCGCATATAGGCACTGGGATGAGCGCTGTCAAACTTCCGTGGGTTGGGAAGCGTAGCGGCAATGAGTGCACACTCCGACCGCGACAACCTTTCTGCTGTGGTTTCGAAGTGATATTCAGCCACAGCGTCTACACCATAGATACCGTTACCCATCTCTATGGAGTTGAGATACACTTCCATAATGCGTTGTTTGCTCCACATAAGTTCTATCAACAATGTGAAATAAGCCTCGAATCCTTTGCGTACCCATGAGCGTCCCGGCCAGAGAAACACATTCTTGGCAGTCTGTTGACTGATTGTACTGGCTCCATGCTTGCGCTTACTGTTGCGGTTGTGGCGCGTTGCCTTTTCGATGGCGTCATAGTCAAAACCATGGTGCAACAAGAAGCGTTGGTCTTCACTTGCCATTACCGCCACTGGCATGTGGCGCGAGATGTTTTCAAGCGGCACCCAATGATGATGCCAAGTCACACTTTCACCATCCGATATCTGTTGTGCGCAACGGATGAACATCAGTGGTGTGACCCACACGGGGATGAAACGATAGGCTACAACAGCCAATATCGTGGAACTTATAAAGAGGGTTACGCCCCATTTCACGATGCGTGAAACTATCTTAATCTTCATTTTCTTGCTGTCTTGTTAGCTTGTCTGTGCCTGTAAATGTCATTGCACAAACGAAAAAGAACTGCCTTCGCTTCGCAGTGCAGGCAGCTCTTTAGCCTGTCCAGCCACCCATAGGCAGCTAGACAGGGCACTATTTTTAAAGAGAATCTGTTTTGTTTTTTTGTATATGCTTAGTTCAATGTGCCGTTGTTGGCTGCTGCAACCATAGCCTCACTAGCGTAAAGATATACTTCCACGCGTCTATTCTGCTGGCGACCAGCCACTGTAGTGTTGTCTGCTACAGGGTTGGCAGAGCCATAACCCGTCACGTTTTTGAACTGGCTGGCAGCTACGCCACACGAAGTGAGATAGTCGCACACTGCCTTTGCACGATTTTGGCTCAGCGGAAGGTTGATACCGTCATTGCCCGTGCTGTCTGTGTATCCGTGGATGTCCACCTGGCAGTCTGAGTTGTTCTTGAGCACGGTAGAGAACTTGGCGAGTGCATTCTTCGAAGCAGCCTTGAGATCGTATTTATTAGTATCGAAAAGGATGCCTGAATCAAATGTTAACTTCACAGCAGTGAGTCCGTTGCTGTCTGTCACCTGCTCCACCTTGGCGTTCTCCAC
>CAVKQP010000117.1:3217-6664 GCA_963658165.1 Clostridium sp. CAG:302
GTGCCTGTTCGGCAACCTTGTCCATATGTTTGCCAATGATGGCACCTGTTGCTGTGCCCACGGCTCCACCGATAGCGGCACCCACTGCAGTATTACCTGCCAACTTGCCGATAATGGCACCTACCACAGCGCCACCACCTGCACCGATGAGCGATCCTGTACCCTGTTTTGTGCTACATCCTGCCACCAAAGTAGCCATGCACACACCTAACGTTGCTATTTTCACCTTATTCATATATATACATTAATTTGTTATACATTATGTTTGCCACGCAGCAAACAACCTTTGCAAAGATAATACTTTTTCATATACAAGTGCAAAGAATTCCGTGGAATTTTGTAATTTTGCAGACAAATTAGACATAACAAACAATTAACTCATGGCTAAAGAACTCAAAGAATTAACCAAAAGAGCTGACAACTATAGTCAGTGGTACAATGATTTGGTTGTCAAGGCAGACCTCGCCGAGCAGTCTGCCGTTCGCGGATGTATGGTAATCAAGCCCTACGGCTATGCTATATGGGAGAAAATGCAGCAGCAACTGGACAAGAT
Organism: Clostridium sp. CAG:302; assembly: GCA_963658165.1. Lineage (GTDB taxonomy): Bacteria > Bacteroidota > Bacteroidia > Bacteroidales > Bacteroidaceae > Prevotella. The sequence goes on from CAVKQP010000117.1 coordinate 3,771, forward strand.
GTTCAAGGAGACAGGCGTACAGAATGCCTATTTCCCACTGCTTATCCCCAAGAGTTTCCTCTCGCGAGAGGCAGAGCACGTGAAGGGCTTTGCTAAAGAATGTGCCGTGGTCACACACTATCGCCTCAAGGCAAGTGAAGACGGCAATAGTGTAGAGGTAGACCCCAGTGCCAAACTCGATGAAGAACTCATCGTGCGCCCCACCTCAGAAACCATTATATGGAACACCTACAAGAACTGGATACACTCATGGCGCGACCTGCCACTGCTCTGCAATCAGTGGTGTAACGTGATGCGCTGGGAGATGCGCACTCGCCCATTCCTGCGTACTTCAGAGTTCCTATGGCAAGAAGGACATACCGCACATGCCACTCGCGAGGAGGCAGAGAAGAAGGCACAGGAGATGCTCCATGTATATGCCGACTTTGCAGAGCAGTGGATGGCAGTGCCAGTGGTTCGCGGCGTGAAAAGCGAAACCGAACGTTTTGCAGGCGCCCTTGACACCTACACCATCGAAGCCATGATGCAAGACGGCAAGGCACTGCAGAGCGGCACCAGCCACTTCCTTGGACAGAACTTCGCAAAGTCGTTCGACGTGACTTATCTCAACAAAGAAAACAAGCCTGAATATGTGTGGGCCACCTCTTGGGGCGTTTCCACTCGACTCATCGGAGCGCTCATCATGACCCATTCAGACGACAATGGCTTGGTGCTTCCACCCAAGTTGGCACCCATCCAGGTGGTTATCATCCCTATTACAAAGAGCGACGAGCAGTTGCAAGCCGTATCCGAGAAATTGGCTCCCGTCATTGCCGACCTGCGCAAAGCAGGCATTAGCGTGAAATATGACGATGCCACTAACAAGCGTCCAGGCTTTAAGTTTGCCGACTACGAACTCAAAGGCGTGCCCGTACGCCTCGTGATGGGTGGCAGAGATTTGGAGAACGGCACCATCGAAGTGATGCGTCGCGACAAGCTTGAGAAGGAGACCGTCAGCGTGGAAGGCATTGCTCAATACGTGGAGAAATTGCTTGACGACATACAAGTCAACATCTTCGAGAAAGCCAAGAGCTATCGTGATGCACACATCTATGAATGTGACAATTACGAAGAGTTCAAGGAGCGCATCAAAGACGGCGGCTTCTTCCTCTGCCACTGGGATGGTACTGCCGAGACCGAGGCTAAGATCAAGGAAGAAACACAGGCCACCATACGTTGCGTACCGTTCGGAGTGGAACAGACACCGGGTGTCGACATGGTGTCGGGCAAGCCTGCCACTCAGCGTGTCATCATCGCACGCAGCTATTAAAGACATTTGAAAAAAACACGATAAGATATTCACAAGGGAGGTAGACAACACACTGTCTGCCTCCTTTTTTACAAGAAAGCAATGGAAAAGATTTGTTGGAAAGGACATGCCTCTATGCTTGGGGCAAACACGATGTGGGGTTTGATGTCGCCCATATCCAAACTTGTCATGGTGGGCGGTGCCGTATCGCCCTTGGTAGTGACCGACTTGCGCATGGGCGGAGCCATGGTGCTCTTCTGGATAGCATCGCTTTTTCAGAAGCCGGAGCACGTGAACCATAAGGATATGGAGAAGCTCTTTATTGCCGCCCTGCTTGGCATTGTGTTCAACCAAGGATGTTTCATCTTTGGAGTGAGCCTCAGTTCTCCAGGCGATGCCTCTATCATCACCACGAGCATGCCGTTGTGGGCGATGGTATTGGCTGCCATCATCCTCAAAGAACCCATCACGGGCAAGAAAGTGCTCGGCATTGCCGCTGGTGCCACAGGTGCTTTGCTGCTTATTCTCGGCAGTGGAAGCACGCAGCATGCGGTAACTGCCGACAAGGATACTGCCGTGTGGGGCGACCTGTTGGTGCTTACGGCACAATTCTGCTATGCACTCTACATCGTGCTCTTCAAGGATTTCGTCAACAAGTATTCGCTCATCACCATCATGAAGTGGATGTTCACCTATGCCTTCATCTGCACCCTACCCTTCTCTGCCCGCGACTTGATGTCTACAGACTGGGCTTCGCTTGGGTGGTCTTCCGTAGGCGGACTGTTCTTTATTGTGGTTGGTGCCACCTTCCTCAGCTACATGCTCGTCGTGGTAGGCCAAAAGAACCTACGCCCCACTGTGGCTGGCATGTACAACTACGTGCAGCCTATCGTGGCGTGTGTGGTGGCTGTGCTGTGGGGCATGGACTCGTTTAACCTCACCAAGGGCTTCGCTGTGGTGCTGATTTTCGGTGGTGTTTATCTTGTTACGGCAAGTCGTAGCAAAAAGGAACTGACGGAATATAAAGAGAAACTGAACGAGCAAAAACCACAATGAAGAAGAAAGGCTATGAGGTAATCGTGCCCGGAGGGGCTACGGAAGTGTTGTTGCACACGTGTTGCGCACCCTGTTCGTCGGCGATAATCGAATGTTTGTTGCAACACAACATCCGTCCCACCATCTACTACTGTAATCCCAACATCTATCCGCAGGAGGAGTATCGCATTCGTAAAGACGAATGTACGCGCTACGCCCAGTCGCTTGGACTTGACATAGTGGACGCCGATTATGACCACAACGCGTGGTTAGAGTACATTCGGGGGCTTGAGCAAGAACCCGAACGGGGCGGCAGATGCCTCAAATGCTTCAAGATGCGGCTACGGCAAACGGCACGGTATGCCAGTGAGCACGGCTTCAGCGTAGTAACCACCACACTCGCCTCGTCGCGCTGGAAAAGCCTCGACCAAATCAACGAGGCGGGCGCATGGGCTGTTGAACCGTTCGGAAACGTCGCGTGGTGGAATCAGAACTGGCGTCGGGGCGGTTTGCAGGAACGGCGCAACGCCATCATCAAGGAATACGGATTCTACAACCAGCAGTATTGCGG
>CAVKQP010000118.1:0-6465 GCA_963658165.1 Clostridium sp. CAG:302
CGCCCAACGGCAGGGTGGACATCGTGATGCTCACCCACACCCGCCTCTACCTCATCGAGCTGAAGCTCAACAAGAGTGCCCAAGCCGCCCTGCAGCAAATCAACCTCAAGAACTATGCCCAGCGTTTCGCCCTGAGCGGCAAGCCTATCACTAAGGTGGGCATCAACTTCGACTCAACCAAAGGAAATATTGAGGATTGGGAGATAGAAGAATAAGAAATACCTATCACATTAACCAAGAAAAGCGCTAAGAACATGAGAATACACTTCAATCTGGAATACCGCACAACGTTTGGCGAAGCACTCGCAGTAAACGTGGAAGAAACCGAAGGAACTATTTCCACCCATATGATGGAAACAGACGACGGAGCACACTGGCACCTGTCGACGGAATTGGACGTCAATGAAAAAAACTTCATCAACTACTTCTATAGTGTAGAAAAAGACCGAAAGCGCACCCGAACCGAATGGCTCACGGAAGCTCATCGGTTGGAACTGTCAGCACACCAAGCCTCCCACTACATCCTGCACGACCATTGGATAGACCGCCCAGAGGATGCGTTTCTCTACTCTTCAGCCATCACAGACTGCACCAACCGTCATAGCGCACGATGCTTGGTGCAACACCATTTCCGCTCCACACTGCGGTTGAAGGTGCGTGCCCCACAACTGCGAAAAGGCGAACGGCTCGCTTTGGCTGGAAATATGAAGTGCATGGGCTGTTGGAAACCCGAGCTAGCGGTGGAAATGCACGAGCACAACTACAACGAATGGATAGCCGACATCGATGCCACCCAGTTGGAGGGTTCGCAGATGGCATTCAAATTCATCATCATCAACCAACGCGAAGACGTCTCACCTCTATGGGAACGGGGATTCAACCGCACACTGGAACTGCCCCAAATCGGTGAAGGCGAAGTGTTGGTCAAGGAATTGCCCGACGTGCAATTTGACATCTACCCCATCCGCATTGCAGGCACATTGGTTCCGGTATTCTCGCTGCGTTCTAGTCAAAGCTACGGCGTAGGCGACTTCGGCGACTTAAAAAAGATCATTGCTTGGGCGGCGCAGACCCAACAAAGGATACTGCAGTTGCTACCCATCAACGATACCACACTCACACACGAATGGACAGACTCCTACCCCTATAGTTGCATCAGTGTATTCGCACTTCATCCGCAGTATGCCGACCTAACAGCATTGCCACCCATCAAAGACCCGACACTGCGCCAGAAATATGAAGATAGAAGACTCGAACTGAACGCCCTCAAACAGATAGACTACGAGCGAGTGAACAAAGCCAAAACAGAATATCTGCACATCATCTTTGAACAAGAAGGAAAAGCGATGATGGCAAGTGGAGAGTTCAAACGTTTTTTTGCCGACACCGAAACATGGCTCGCCCCCTATGCCTACTATTGTTACCTGCGCGACACCTTCCACACGCCCGACTTCTCGCAATGGGATGGGCACCAAACCTGGAACGAGCGCGACCGAAAGGCGCTCTGCAATCCACGCACGAAGCTATATAAAGAGGTGGCATTCTACTACTTCGTGCAGTTTGTTCTCTACACGCAAATGTCTGAGGCGCACGCCTACGCACGTCAACAGGAAGTGATACTGAAAGGAGATATCCCCATCGGTGTGCACAGACAAGGGTGTGACGTATGGATGGAACCAAAATATTTCAACCTCAACGGACAAGCTGGGGCGCCACCCGATGACTTTTCTACCAACGGACAGAACTGGGGGTTCCCCACCTACAAATGGGACGAGATGATGAAAGACGGATGCTCGTGGTGGACACGACGTTTCCGCAATATGGCTCTCTTCTTCGATGCCTACCGCATAGACCACGTGTTAGGATTCTTCCGCATTTGGGAGATACCTATCCATGCCGTACACGGATTGCTCGGACAATTTGCGCCAGCTTTGGGAATGACCGCTGAGGAAATCAATATGCACGGACTGCCATTCAAACCCGAACTTTATCTCACGCCCTACATCCGCGACTGGGTGATTGAACGAACATTCGGGCAGCATGCCGATGCAGCGAAACACGACTACCTAATTCGTCTGCATGACGACGTGTGGGCACTGAAACCCGAATACAACACAGAGCGCAAAATAGAAGTAGCCTTCGAGGGAAAGAACGGAACAGACGACATCTTCCTGCGCGACGGACTATATGCGTTGGTGAGCAATGTGCTCTTCTTGCGCGACCACCGCACGCCCGACCTCTACCATCCCCGCATATCAGCCTATCAAAGCCTCATCTACGAATCGCTCAGCGGCAGTAACAAGCAGGCATTCGACTGGATATACAACGACTATTTCTACCAACGCAACAACCACTTCTGGTATACTGAAGCCATGAAGAAACTGCCCCGACTGATCGATGCAACTCGCATGTTGGTGTGTGCAGAAGATCTCGGAATGGTGCCAGAATGTGTGCCTTGGGTGATGGACCAACTGCGTGTGCTCACACTAGAAATGCAATGGATGCCGAAAGAGTGCGGCACACGGTTCGGACATTTGTCGCACAACCCATATCGCTCCGTCTGCACCATATCGAGTCACGACACACCTACCCTCCGACAATGGTGGGACGAAGATTGGCAACGAACGCAGGAATACTACAACACTATGCTCCACCGCAGTGGTGACGCCCCCAATCCACTGCCAGGTTGGCTTGCTAAAGACATTGTGAGTCGCCATCTCACCTCACCATCTATGCTCTGCATTATCAGTCTGCAAGACTGGCTCGCCATTGACGAGCGCCTGCGATTGCCCGATGCCAACGCAGAGCGCATCAACGTCCCCGCCAACCCACACCACTATTGGCGCTACCGCATGCACCTGAACATAGAGGACATGATGAACGACGAACAATTCACCGCAGAGATAAGGAGTCTGATTACAGACACTGGGCGCAAACTATAACGACAAGAAAGCGGGCGATACCAATAGGGTGTCGCCCGCTTTCTTGTCGTTATAATATCTTTTCTTTACTTCACCAATATCACGAGATATTTGCTTGTGCTCCAGAATATCTGAGGATTAGTGATGCGAAGCACATACTGTCCGTTGCTATCCTTGTCGAGCGAATAGCTGCTTGACGGATGAACAGTCATCAGTTTGGCAGACTTGGAATAGAGTTTGATTTCCTTGTCCACACGGATATCGATCTTCGTAAAGTAATTCTTATTGAAGTTGCCTTGCAGCACCTTACCCTTCACGAGCACACCCTGCTCCTTCAGTTCACTCTTGGTGCCAAATGCAAACCATGCCGTGTTGAGTTGCGTATCTTGCGATTTGATGGTCTGACTCTTGGCTGAGCTCTCCGTCTGGAGGTCGGACACGTTCGTATTCAAATTGCTGATGGTAGCATCGAGTTCCGAGATGTGGATGTCTTTTGCTTCCAGTTCAGCACGCAGCTGCTGCAGTTGCTGGTCTTTCTCATCGAGTTGTTTCGCCATATTCTCGATGGTCTTGCGCAGAGCATCGCCGTGCATGCCGCTCGTCTTAAGCTGTTGGCGCAACTTGGTTATCAGTTCGCGATTCTCCTTCATGCGCTGGGCAATGAACTGGATATTCTCACGCAACTGTTGTTTCTTGTTGGCACCCTCACCATCCTTAACGATATTCACGCGGTTCTCTGCCTCATTGATTTCGCGGAAACCTTCTTGAATATCGTTGAGTGTAGACATCATATCGTTGATTTCGTTATCCCGCTCAGCGATGATGCTCTGCAACGAGTCAGCTTGCGCCACATTCTGCACCGCCGTCTCAGTCTTCTTATCCTTGCACGCTGCCAATGACAACACGCAAAGTGCTAATACTACCAATTTCTTCATACGCTTTCTTTTTTATGTTTCTTTTCTTCTTTAGGGTTTTTGCCTGCCAAAACGATAACGATTTCCCCTCGGGGAGCCGTTTCTGTGAAATGGGCTACCACCTCGTTCAATGTCCCTCGCACACTCTCTTCGTGCAACTTGGATATCTCCCGGCACACGCTCACCTGTCGTTCACCACCGAAAATCTCGGCAAACTGCTGCAAGGTCTTGAGCAAGCGATAGGGCGATTCATAGAAAATCATGGTACGCTGCTCGTCTTTCAATGCCTCCAAGCGCGTCATCCTGCCCTTCTTTGGCGGAAGAAATCCCTCGAAGCAAAATCGGTCGCAAGGCAGTCCTGACGACACCAAAGCTGGCACAAACGCTGTGGCACCAGGCAAGGTCTGCACCTCTATGCCTGCAGCCACCGCCTCACGGGCAAGGTAGAAACCTGGGTCGCTGATGCCTGGTGTGCCTGCATCACTCACAAGAGCGATGGTCTGCCCCGCCTTCAACCGTTCGACAATGCCTGCCGAAGTGCCATGTTCGTTGAACTTATGGTGTGCCATCAGATGGTTCTGAATGTCGAAATGCTTGAGGAGAATGCCCGATGTGCGCGTATCCTCCGCCAAGACCAAATCGGCTTCTTTCAGTATTCTGATTGCCCGAAACGTCATGTCTTCCATGTTGCCTACCGGAGTAGGTACTATATATAATATGCCCATATTCGCTACAAATATAGGCAATATATCTACGGAAACAAAAAAAGCATCTATTTCTTTGCAATTTTTAAAACGTATTCGTAAATTTGCATACATATGATAGATAACTTAACAGGGGAGAAACACCGCCCCGGGCGCATAGAAGTGGTGTGCGGCTCGATGTTCTCGGGCAAGACGGAAGAACTGATACGACGACTGAAAAGGGCTAAGTTTGCCAAGCAGAAGGTGGAAATCTTCAAGCCCGCCATCGACACAAGATATTCTGACGAAGAAGTGGTCAGCCACGACCGCCATTCTATCCCGTCAACACCCATCGACTCGTCTGCATCCATCTTGTTGTTGTCTGCCGATATAGATGTGGTGGGCATCGACGAGGCGCAATTCTTCGATGAGGGATTGATCGACGTGTGCAACGAACTCGCCAATCGGGGTGTGCGCATCATTGTGGCAGGATTGGACATGGACTTCAAGGGAAAACCCTTCGGTCCCATCCCGGCACTCTGCGCCATTGCCGACGAAGTGACCAAGGTGCACGCCATCTGCGTAAAGTGTGGCGCACTTGCCTATGTGAGCCACCGACTGGTCAATGAAGAGAAGCGGGTGTTGCTTGGTGAGCAGAGTGAATATGAGCCACTCTGCCGAGAATGCTACCAACGCGAAACAGGTAAAGAGAAAAACAAATAGCCATGGGTGAACAGAAAATAACGTTCGACAAATTCATCCGCTGGTTGCTGATTACACTCGGCACTCTAGCGGTTCTTTTCATGGTCAACTACCTAAGTGGTGTGTTGTTACCTTTCTTTATTGCATGGTTCTTGGCCTACCTGCTCTACCCTATTGTCAAGTTCGTGCAGTACAAGTTGCACGTCCCCACCCGCGCCTTGTCCATTGTCGTCACGCTCATTGTCGTGTTCGCCATCATCGGAGGCATCTTCTATCTCATCATTCCCCCGATGATTGAACAGTTTGAAAAACTTGGAGAAGTGGTGACGCGCTATCTGCACCAAACCACCCATATACACAACTTCCCAGCAACCATACAAGAATGGCTGCACAACAACAGCGAAGAAATCACACGCATATTCCATAGCAAGGACTTCAGCGATAGCATAAAAACAGCCGTGCCCAAAGTTTTCGACTTCCTCGGGCAGACGGCAAGCATCGTCATCAGTGTCATCGCCTCGATGATCACCTTATTATATATGTTCTTCATCTTGCTCGACTATGAATATCTCACCGAACGATGGATCAAAATATTCCCGAAGAAGAACCGTCCATTTTGGCATGAGCTGATGCAAGATGTGGAGCGAGAACTGAACAACTATATTCGCGGACAAGGTATGGTGGCACTCTGCATGGGCATCATGTTCTGCATAGGCTTTACCATCATCGGGTTTCCTATGGCAATTGGTTTGGGCATCCTCATCGGCATCCTCGACCTAGTGCCCTACCTCCACACCTTTGCCCTCATCCCGACAGCATTTCTTGCCATGCTCAAGGCTGCCGACACAGGAGAAAACTTCTGGGTCATCTTCGGCATGGCATTCTTGGTATTTGTCGTAGTACAGATCATCACCGATTTTATTGTCACCCCAAAAATCATGGGAAAGGCAATGGGGCTGAACCCTGCCATTCTCTTGCTGAGTCTCTCGGTATGGGGAGCACTGCTCGGATTTATCGGTCTCATCGTGGCACTGCCCCTCACCACCTTGTTTATTGCCTACTGGCAACGATATGTGACGAAAGAGCATACCCCCAAAAGCACGGAAATAGATAGAAATGCAAGTTTAGAATAAAAAACTCAGAGAAATGTTTGGACGTTTCAAATAAAAGTCCTACCTTTGCACTCGCTTTCAAAAGCACACGGAGACTCGCTAGCTCAGCTGGTAGAGCACAACACTTTTAATG
>CAVKQP010000119.1:0-6416 GCA_963658165.1 Clostridium sp. CAG:302
GGTATGAGGCGTTTGGCATCAAGGAAGGCGACAAGATGTTTATCCCCAAGTCTCAACGACTGGATCTTTGGTAATCATTGAGCGCTTCTAGAGAATCGTTTTACACATACATCAGTCACCCACTATCTGGCACTACGTTGTCGGGTAGTGGGTGTTTTAATTGGGTTGGGCAGAGGCTTCGCAGCGTACAAAATGCAGATTTCGTTTTGTTATCTTTCTGATTTGTTGTAATTTTGCAACAAATTAAGTATAGCTATGCCTTTAAGATTACCAGATAAACTCCCAGCTATAGAATTGCTGAAGAAGGAGAACATATTTGTTATCGACAATACGCGTGCCACCACGCAGGATATCCGACCACTGCGTATTGTCATTCTCAACTTAATGCCCCTTAAGATTACGACTGAGACCGACCTTGTGCGCCTATTGTCCAACACGCCTTTGCAGTTGGACATCCACTTCATGAAGCTCAAGAGTCACACACCGAAGAACACGCCGATAGAGCACATGATGATGTTCTATCGCGATTTCGACGAAATGAAAGACGAGAAGTTCGACGGCATGATCATCACTGGCGCCCCTGTGGAACAGCTCGATTATGAAGACGTGGGCTATTGGGACGAAATCACAAAGATATTTTCTTGGGCAAAGACCCATGTGATGAGCACCCTCTACATCTGCTGGGCAGCTCAGGCAGGACTATATTACCACTATGGCATCCCCAAATATCCGTTGTCGAAAAAGATGTTTGGCGTATTCCCTACTTACCCTCTTGACCCACAGCAACCCATCTTCCGCGGATTTGATGACGTATTCAACATGCCGCATAGTCGCCACACTGAGTTGCACGAAGAAGACATTCTTGCCAACCCGTCGCTCGAGTTGCTTGCCCAATCTCCCGAGAGTGGCGTGAGCATCGTGATGGCTCGCGGTGGACGAGAGTTCTTTGTGACGGGCCATTTAGAGTATTCTCCCAACACGCTCGATAGCGAATATCGCCGCGATATGGGCAAGCGTGACGACGTAGACTTGCCGAAGCATTACTATAGAGATGACAATCCAGACAACGAACCCGTGGTGACGTGGCGTGCCCATGCCAACCTCTTGTTTGCCAACTGGGTGAACTATTACGTGTATCAAGAGACTCCCTACGACATCAACGATATCAAATGATGCAGCAAACCATCGAACTTCTTGCGCCAGCCAAGAACTTGGCTTGTGGCATAGCCGCCATCGAACATGGGGCAGACGCCGTCTATATAGGTGCTCCTCAGTTTGGTGCCCGTGCCGCCGTGGGCAATTCGCTTGACGATATACGTGCCTTGTGTGATCACGCCCATCTGTTTCAAGCCAAGGTCTATGTGACCGTCAACACGATAGTCTATGAAGACGAACTTGATCAAGTGCGTGAACTGCTTGTCAACTTGGCGACGATAGGAGTCGATGCCATCTTGGTGCAGGATATGGCAGTGGTGAGCATGATGGCGCACGAACTCGATGACGTGCGGCAGCGGCTGGAGAAAGAGGGCTTGCGCATGCCTGCTCTACATGCCAGCACGCAAACCGACAACCGCACGGGCGAGAAGGTGGCATGGCTCCATAGCATCGGTTTCGACCGTGTGGTGCTCGCTCGCGAACTGTCTCTCGACGAGATAAAGGCTATACACAAGCAGAACCCCGATGTAGAACTCGAAGTGTTTGTCCACGGGGCATTGTGCGTGAGCTATTCAGGCGCTTGCTACGCCTCGCAATATTGCTTTGGGCGCAGTGCCAACCGAGGCGCGTGTGCTCAGTTCTGCCGTCTGAAGTTCGATCTTACCGATGCTGCTGGCACTCTGCTGGAGCACGATCGCCACTTGTTGTCGCTCAAGGATATGTGTCAAATAGACGAACTGGAATCCTTGATGCAGTCGGGTGCCGTGTCGTTCAAGATTGAGGGACGACTCAAGGATGAGGGCTATGTCAAGAACGTGGTGGCAGCCTACAATCAGCGCATCAACGAAATCATTGACAAGCACCCCGATCTCTATCGCCGTGCCTCATTGGGTAGGGTGAGCTATACCTTCCAACCGAACCTCAAGAAAACCTTTAATCGCGGTTTTACCCACTATTTCCTTCATGGTCGCCAACCCGACATTGCCTCGTTCGACACGCCAAAAGCGATGGGCGAGTATGTGGGTTATGTGAAGGAACTGCGCGGCAATTCGTTCAATGTAGCAGGCACTGCCACCTTTGCCAATGGCGATGGCCTTTGCTTCATCAACGATGCTCGCGAACTGGAAGGCTTTCGTGTGAACCGCGTGGAGCGTGGCAACCGCCTCTTTCCGCTCAAGATGCCATCACACCTCCGTGCTGGAATGGCACTCTACCGCAACAATGACATGGAGTTTGAGCGCGTGCTCGCCCGTCCAACAGCCGAACGCAAGATGGCTATATCCTTTGTTCTCAACCCGACTGCCGATGGTTTCTCCCTCAGTGCGACCGATGAGAGCGGGCGAAAGGGTAGGGCAACGTGCATGTTGGAGCATCAGACGGCACAAAAACCACAGGAAGAAAACATCCGTCGCCAACTCTCCAAACTGGGCAATACACCCTATGTGGCTGCCGACATCTGCATCGATGACGATGTGAAATCACTCTTCCTCCCATCGAGCGTGTTGGCAGAACTGCGCCGTGAAAGCATTGACCACTTGCAGCACTCGACATATACTGAACATCAGGTCGGTGTCCAAACGGTCGACCCTTCACGTTCTTCCTATCATGGCACAGCTTCAGACGCCTTGACACTCGCCAATGTAGCCAATAGCAAAGCCCGCCAATTCTATCACGATTGCGGCATTAGTGGTGTACCCGAAGCCTATGAGGTGGCTTCCGACAAGCGCATTGCTCGGTTTGACAATAGGGGAGAGGCTGTGGCAGATTTGTCTCACATCATGACTAGCCGCTACTGTCTGCGCTACACACTGGGCTATTGCGTGAAGCACGGAGGCAAACAACCCACCTGGAAAGAGCCGCTTTTCCTCAGTCTGCCCGATGGTAAACGGTTTAAACTACAGTTTGATTGCAAACACTGTCAAATGAATATCTATGCGCAACACGCTTAAACTCTTGTCGCTACTCGCGCTTGTCACGCTGTTCGCTTCCTGCTATGGCCGTTACGGACACCATGGAGCCCTCGCTGGCTATAGCGACCGGCAGCGCGACTCCATCTCGTTCTACGACAAGCACCACTATACTAACAACTATAATTTCGTGGTCAAGAGCGACTCGCTCGTGTTACTTCGCCAGCAGCCCGAAGAGTTGTTGAGCCGATTTGAGATCGACTCTGTTGTGGTGCATCACCATGACAACCTTGTGGTGGCAGACATTCGTGTGTTGCCTACCGACTCCATCGACTCTGTATGGGTGCAAGTGGCGCGCGACCAGCAGACGTTTGGATGGGTGCATGAGAGCACCTTGCTCAGTAAGGTAGAACCCGACGACCCCATCTCGCAGTTCATCTCCACCTTTTCCGACATCCACCTGCTCATCTTCCTCGGCATCATCGTGCTGGTGGTTTCTGCCTACCTGATGCGCAAGATCGCCAAGAAGAATGCAAAGATTGTGCATTTCAACGACATCGACTCGTTTTATCCCACCCTGCTTGCCATCCTTGTAGCGTCGGCAGCCACGTTCTACGCCAGCATCCAACTGTTCGCTCCCGAAACCTGGCGCCACTTCTATTTCCATCCCACCCTCAATCCCTTCTCCGTGCCCACCATTCTTAGCATCTTTCTCATCTCTGTGTGGGCAATGCTCATCGTGGCGATAGCTGCCGTAGACGATGTGCGCAAGCAGATGCCACTAGGCGAGGCGGTGCTCTATCTGTGCGGATTGGCAGGTGTCTGTGCGGTGAATTACATCGTGTTTAGCCTTACCACCTTATATTATATAGGCTACATCCTTTGGGCTGCCTACATCTTCTTTGCCCTGTTCCGCTATTGGTTTCGTTCGCGTTGCGGCTTCCGTTGTGGTCACTGTGGCGCCAAAATGCACCGGAAAGGGCGCTGCCCCTACTGCGGAACGTGGAACGACTGAGGAATATCCTCATAAATAAGGATTTCCCGAGCCACCCTATTGTCGTAACTTTGCACTCCGAAACGACATACAAAAAGCAGCATGATTTTTAACAAGAAGATGAGTACACTCCTCTTGAGTGTGCTTATGCCAGTAATAGCCACATCATCAGCGCCTGTAGATGAACTTTATCCAGTGGCAGTGCCGGCCGATTCGTCAAGGATACACGACATAGAAGAGGTGGTGGTAGTGGCTCAACCGAAGGAAACCATCAGGCTCCGTCAGCAATCGGTCAGTTCTTCTTCCTATTCCCACTTAGATTTACAGCGACTTCAAGTCAGCGACTTGCGGGCGCTATCTTCCTATGTACCCTCGCTCACAATGCCCGCCTACGGTTCCCGACTCACCTCTTCCATCTATGTCCGAGGCATTGGTTCGCGCATCAACAACCCTGCCGTAGGACTCTATGTCGACGGCTTGCCCATTGTCAGTAAGTCGGCCTATAATCTGCACACCTATCAGTTGGAACGTGTCGACGTGCTGCGCGGACCGCAGGGCACGCTCTACGGGCAAAACACCGAGGGCGGACTGCTCCGCTTGTATTCCCGCAATCCGTTTGACAGTCAGGGTACCGACGTACGCCTCTCGTTCGCTACGCATGGGGGAAGAGACGTAGAATTGTCGCACTGTGGCATGTTTGGAAACCATTTTGCCTACGCGCTCTCTGCTTTCTATTCGGGGCAAGATGGTGCTATGCATAATCTGCATACTGGTCACCATGCCGAGCAGACCGATGAGGCTGGCGGCAAACTGCGTCTGATGTATCGCCCCACAGACCGCTTGTCGTTCGATTTCATGGCCGACTACCAATATGTGCACCAAAACGCATTCCCTTACGGACCACTGAATGCCACCACAATGATTGCCGAAGACCCCAATACCACGTTTGACAATAAGTATATGCGCAACGTCCTCAATACAGGGCTGACCGTGAAATACGACACTTCAAACTACGAGTTGACATCGACCACGAGCTATCAATATCTGCGCGACAACATGCAGATGGACCAAGACTATCAGCCGCTCGACCTGATGAGGCTCAGCGAACGGCAGTTGCAGCATGCGCTGACGCAGGAACTGACCCTCAAACGTGTGGGCGACCATCGCTGGCGCTACACCTTCGGACTGTTTGGCGAGTATCAGTGGCAGAAGACCATTGGCCCCGTAAACTTCGGTGAGGACATGACCTCAAAGATGGCAGCCCCCATTCAGCAAGCCATGCTGTCGTCGATGGCAACCTCGATGGCGCAGCGTTTCGTGGCGCAAGGCATGGATGAGGCTGAAGCCTATCAGCGTGCGCTGCAGACCATAGAGCGGGCAGGCGGTGTGACCATGGATGTGACGATGGGCGTGCCCGGCTTGTTTCACACCCCACAAGCCAACATCGGCGTGTTTCATGAGTCTAACATCGACCTCACCCATCGGCTCACTGCCACCCTTGGCGTTCGCTATGACTACAGTCATGTGAAAGTGGTCTATGACACGAAAGCCGAGATGGCGATGACCGCCCATGTGATGGGACAGGTGGCAACCTCCCATCTCGTGTCGCAACTGAACCGAGTGGCATGCGACAGCTACCATCAACTGTTGCCCAAGGTGGGCATCTCGTGGCGACTGGACCGTAGGAAGAGCAATGTCTATGCCGTGGTGAGCAAGGGCTATCGTGCCGGAGGCTACAACATACAGATGTTTTCCGACATCCTGCAAACCGAACTCAATGCCAACCGCAGTAATGCCATGCGCGGTGACTATGAGGTGGAACACACCGCCGATGACTATGAACGTGTCAAGCAGACCATCTCCTACAAACCAGAAACCAGTTGGAACTATGAGCTTGGGGCGCACCTGAACCTGCTGGGTGATGCGCTCCATGCCGACTTGGCAGCCTACTGTATGCAAGTGAAAAACCAACAACTCAGTGTGATGGCAGACACCTATGGGTTTGGGCGCATGATGGTGAATGCTGGTAGAAGCAGAAGTCTAGGCGTGGAGGCAGCCTTGCGTGGCAGTGCTGTGGCAGATCGACTTTCCTGGTCGGTGTCCTATGGCTACACCCACGCCACCTTCCGTCGCTATGCCGAAACCCAAACCGTGGATGGCGAAACGCGCGAAGTGAACTATCGGGGCAAGCGTGTCCCCTTTGTGCCCGCCCATACGCTTGGGGCTACGGCAGACTATCGCCTGTCGTTCCGTGCCTCGGTGGTGCGCTCACTGACCCTCGGTGCCAATGTCAATGCGCAGGGCAACATCTATTGGAATGAACTTAACCACCAGCAACAGCCCTTCTATGCCGTGCTGGG
>CAVKQP010000120.1:0-6385 GCA_963658165.1 Clostridium sp. CAG:302
TTGAAGGAGTGCGTACTGTCATCGACTCTGGTTTGTGCCGTTCACTGGTCTTTGACTCACGCACAGGACTCAGTCATTTAGAAACTGTACGTATCAGTATGGATATGGCTACGCAACGCTCCGGTCGTGCAGGTCGAGTGGCAGAAGGTACTTGCTACAGACTTTGGACACTTGCTTCAGAACATCAGATGGAGGAGCAACGCAAGCCGGAGATAGAGGAGGCAGACTTAGCTTCCTTGTTGCTTGATATTTCAGCTTTTGGTGAGCACAATATTGAGGCTTTGCCGTGGCTTACCATGCCGCCTCGTGCCAATGTGGCAAGGGCGCAGGAACTGCTTGTCTCGCTCGGTGCCATCGACCAAGGCGGAAACATTACACCGCGGGGCAGACGCATGGCTTGTTTACCTTGCCATCCCCGCATGTCGCGAATGATACTGAATGGAGATACGGCAGAGCAGAAGGCATTGGCTTGCGACCTTGCCGCATTGTTGGAAGAAAAAAAACCGATGGGCGAAAATGGCGGCACAGATCTGTCGTTGCGCGTATCGGCATTGCGCACGGCTCGCCGTACGAGGCTGTTGGGACGTTGGTTGCGGGTGGTGCAGGTGGCTTCCGAGTACCGTCGTATGGCACACGTCGTTGAGGACAATCGAGATGTGGCTCCCATAGAAGTGGGGAAACTCATCGCTTGTGCCTATCCTGAACGAGTGGCTCGGAGTATGGACAATATTGGCGGCTATCGGTTGGCCAGTGGTGTGAACGTGCGTTTGGATGCATCAGACCATTTGTCTTCTCACGAATGGCTTGCCATCGCTTCCCTTTATAATCGGCAGGGCGGAGCTGCAGGACGTGTATTCTTGGCTGCTCCTGTAGCCCTAGAAGATCTTGACGAAATTACTTGTGAACACGACAATGTGGCATGGGACAGTAGGCAAGGTTGCGTGGTGATGCAACGAGAGCGCAGGATTGGAAAACTTGTGGTAGACTGTAAGCCTATACATGATACAAATAAAGGGGAGATAATCCGAATTGTGTGTGAAGCCATGAAGAAAGATGGACGGAGCATGTTGGACTGGAATGCCGACGAGGTGGTGCGCCTACAACATCGGGTGGGGCAGGTGGCACTGTGGCATCCAGAACTAAAACTTCCCAATTTCACCACGGAACACTTGATGGACACGTCATCCGATTGGCTCCCATTTTATCTTGACGAGGGCGGACACGTGAAGTCTACCTCTATAGAACTGCACAAATTGCACCTTGCCGATATCTTGTGGAATATGATACCCTACAACTTGCAGGTGGAGATAGACCGTTTAGCACCAACCCACATCATGGTGCCGACCGGCTCCCGTATTCGGGTGGACTATCGTCAAGGTACAGACATTCCAGTGTTGAGTGTACGTTTGCAGGAATGTTTCGGATTGCAAAGCACCCCTTGTGTAGACGATGGACGATGCCCTGTGCTGATGGAGTTGCTTTCTCCAGGCTATAAGCCGGTGCAGTTGACCCGTGATTTGGAGAGTTTTTGGAAGACTACGTATTTCGAAGTGCGCAAGGAGTTGCGCAGGCGATACCCGAAACACTACTGGCCCGAGAACCCTTTGGAAGCCGAAGCAGTAAAGGGCGTGAAAAGAAAATGATAAAAGCCACAATGTTTGCGACGTATTGTCAGCAAGCGTTGTGGCTTTTATCTATGAGTTTTAGGATGTTTCTCTTATACCAAATGACCGATTAGTTCCTCTCGCTCGCCTGGGAGCATATCGATTACAGGAATCTCAATCATGGTGTAGCAACCAGGTTGCTGGCGCATAGAGGCACGAGCCACATTAACCAATACCTGACCTGTGAGGGCAGGGTTGTTGATGCTCATGTTGAATTCCAAACGTTGGTTCTGTGTGTCTCCGCTTACGCCTTTGCGTACGAGATTTACACCATGTCCCATATCGCGCACGTCGTCCACTGAAGGAACGGCAAACACGTGTGTTTCATCACTTGCGAAATAGGGATCTGCCTTGATGTCCTTTGTCACATCTTCCAATTTTGCGCCATCTTCCAATTCTACATATACCATGCGACGGTGGATGCCTTCACCCAAAGGAATAGTCATAGAGAGGGCATTCTTCACACCTTTCTTTGAGCGCACGCACACGCTATGTCCCATACTCATGCCCGGACCGAAGTTTGTATAGGTCAGACCTTTGGGGGCAAGACTTTGCATCAAGGTGCGGACAATGGAATCTGATCCTGGATCCCAACCAGCTGCAATGATAGAAACGGCCTTGTTATCTTTGCAGACGGGCATCAGTTCTGCACGATAATCGAGGATGGAAGTGTGGATATCAAAGCTATCAACAGTATTGATGCCGAGTGGCAAGATTTGCTTGGCATATTCTGGACATGAACGTGTAGGTGTGGCAAGAATAGCTACATCCACATCTTTTAGTTCACGGATGTCTTTCACAACCTCATAGGCAGACAATTCCGAAGGTTTGTTCTCTGCACCATTGCGACGTACGATACCAGCAATCTCGAAGTCGGGAGCGGCTTCGAGAGCCTGAACAGTGTAGCGGCCGATATTTCCATATCCCACTACTGCGGCTCTAATCTTTTTCATGAATTCTTTTATTGGTTTGTTTTGTCGTTATTTGACTGCAAATATAGTTATTTATGCCTGAAATAAGATGATAAGGACTATCTTTTTTATCTTTTTTATCTGTTCTTGTAGTAAAAGGTTAGACTTTATTGTGTATTATCTTGCAGTCTGAAACTTGTTGCGAGGATTTGTAAAGAAAGTGTGAGAAGCAGATGAGGCTATTCTTCCTCGCCCCAGTCATCCTCTTCGTCAAAGCCGAACATAGCAGGGTCTACAAAGGCGTCGATGGCGCGTCGGTCCTTTTTGGTGGGGCGACCAGTGCCTCTAGCACGGTCTACGAAGCCACTGATGCGGCTCATCTCAAGCAGCTCATACTGCTTCGGGTCGGTTACGTTCTCGTAAACTTCTGGAATGAGTTTGGCGCCCACGCGTTGTTCTATGGCTTTGAGGATGCGGAAAGAGTAAACCACAGGTGGCTTTTTCACGTTCACTACTTCGCCCACCTTAACCATATGGCTGGGTTTCATGTTTATACCACCCTTGGTGACGCGCCCGTTCTTGCAGGCGTCGGCTGCAATGGAGCGGGTTTTGAAGATGCGTGCCGCCCAAAGCCACTTGTCTATACGTGCAGAGTCCATAGGCAAATGTGTTTATGCTTGTTTCTTGTGATTAAATTGGTTCATCGTTACATCGAGGCCTGCGAGCACGAAACTCTTGATGATTTCCACAGAGGTGGCTATGGCAGGCTGTAGGGTCTGCATGTCTTCCATAGAATAGTGGCCGAGCACCCAGTCTATTTGTCCGCCTCTTGGGAAGTTGTTGCCGATGCCTACACGTAGTCTAGCGTACTTTTGTCCGATGAGTTGCTGTATGTTTCCTAGTCCGTTGTGTCCTCCGTTGCTTCCGTTTCCTTTTAGTCTCAAGGCACCGAGTGGCAACGATAAGTCGTCTACTACGACGAGTAGACGTTCTTCGGGGATATTTTCTTTTTGCAGCCAATAGCGCACGGCATTGCCGCTGAGGTTCATAAAGGTGGTGGGCTTGAGCAAGAAGAGCTTGCGTCCCTTGATGGATGTTTCTGCCACAAAGCCATACCGTTTGTCGTCGAAGGCTACTCCCTGTGCTTGGGCAAGTGCATCCACAACCATGAAACCTGTGTTGTGGCGTGTGCCCTCGTATTCATCTCCGGGATTTCCCAAACCTACTATCAAGTATTTATCCATAATGTGTGTCTTCTGTAACGATTGTTGTAAACGAAAGAGAAGTCACCGTTCTCCATGATGGGGAGCGGTGACTTCTCTTGTATGTTGGTGCTTTTGTGCAATTAAGCTTCTGCCTCAGCGTCTGCAGCAGCAGCGGCAGAACGAGAGTTACGTGTGCTCTTGATGGAGCAAACTACAACTTCCTTGCCAGTAGCGATTTCAAGACCTTCGAAGCTCAGCTCGCCAACCTTGATGCTCTTGCCGAGCTTCAAGCCTGTAACGTCGATGTCGAGGTGCTCAGGAATCTGCTGATAAGGAGCGGTAACATTGATTTTACGGATAGAAAGGTTCATACGACCACCATCACGTACACCCTGAGCAAGACCACAAAGTTTTACAGGGATGCCGATTGTGATGGGCTTCTGGTCATTAACCTCATAGAAGTCTACGTGGAGCAGAGCGTCTGTTACAGGATGGAACTGGAGTTCCTTCAAAACTGCAGTGTGCTCTTCACCGTCAATGACGAGCTTGATAACATAGATGTGGGGAGTATAAACGATTTTGCGAAGCTCGCTCATAGGAGCTGCAAATGAGAATGCTTCGGGAGCACCGTTCTCGCCTTTCTTTTCACCATAGAGGTTGCAAGGAACGAGACCTTCTTTTCTCAACAATTTGGAAGCCTTCTTGCCAAGGCCGCTTCTCTTTTGGCCTGATACATTAATCTCTTTCATAATGTGTTACTCTAAATTAAGTTGTTTTTAATTATGCTTAATTCGCCATCACACGAGATGCTACATCTCACTAGATGTGCTTCAAAAAGCGGCTGCAAAGGTAGTGCTTTCTGTTGAGATACACAAGAGAAGCATTGAAAAACAATTAAAAAACATATGTTTTCTTGCACGTACAAGGTTTTTTATCTATTTTTGCATTCGATTTTAGTAAACGTAATATTTATATCATATCGATGATAAACAGGGAATTAATACGTATTAAGGTGGTTCAGCTGACCTACGCGTACTATCAAAATGGCAACCGTAACATGGATAATGCAGAGAAAGAGTTGTTGTTCTCGCTCTCCAAGGCTTACGATTTGTACAATCAACTTCTGCTTTTGATAGTTGCCGTGGCACAAGAAGAACGACATCGTGTAGAAGTGAACACTGCCCGCGCACAGAGAGAAGGCACAGAGGTGCCGTCAACGAAATTTGCTTATAATAAGTTCGCTTTAC
Organism: Clostridium sp. CAG:302; assembly: GCA_963658165.1. Taxonomy (GTDB): domain Bacteria; phylum Bacteroidota; class Bacteroidia; order Bacteroidales; family Bacteroidaceae; genus Prevotella. The sequence goes on from CAVKQP010000120.1 coordinate 5,028, forward strand.
AGTTAGAAGAAAACAAACAACTTCTTGACTATGTAGAAACACAAAAACAAGGTTGGAAAGACGATGTAGAATTCGTGCGTAAACTTAGCGACACAATTGAACAGAGTGAAGTTTATCAGGAATATATGGCATCTGACGAAGATTCTTATGAGGCAGATCGTGAATTGTGGCGCAAGCTTTACAAGCTGTTTATTCAAAACAACGAGGATTTGGACGCTCTGCTTGAAGACAAGAGTCTCTATTGGAACGATGACCGTGAAATTGTGGATACCTTCGTGGTGAAGACTATCAAGCGCTTTGATTCTAAGTTGAAGGCAAAGCAACCTTTGCTTCCCGAATATAAGGACGAAGAAGATAAGGATTTTGCGCGCAAACTTTTCCGTGCGACAATCCTCAATGCAGACACCTATCAACACTATATGAGTACTATGTCGCGTAATTGGGATTTCTCGCGTCTTGCCTATATGGATGTGGTTATTATGCAGATTGCGATTGCAGAAATGCTCACATTCCCCAACATACCGGTTAGTGTAACCATCAATGAATATGTGGAATTGGCCAAGCTCTATAGCACAGCGAAGAGTGGTAGTTATGTGAACGGCATGCTTGACTCCATCGCGCGTAACCTTATATATAATAAGTTGATGGTGAAATCAATGAGCGAACCACGCTCAAAGAAGACGGGACCGCTACCCCAGTTAGAGAAGACGGAAGATGCAGAACCCGTAACGGATGAGAAATAATAATTTAATTAATATCTAAGAAACTATACAGCAATGATTACATCAATGTATCTCGCTGCTCAGCAGCAACAAGGAGGAGGCTATGGCTTCCTTATCATGATGGTGGCTATCTTCGTGATTATGTGGTTCTTCATGATTCGCCCACAGCAGAAGAAGCAGAAAGAAGTGCGCAAGTTCCAAAACTCATTGCAGGAAGGTACACCTGTTGTCGTGGGATATGGCATCTATGGCACAGTGAAACATATCGACCTCGCTGCGAATATCGTAGAGGTGGAGATAGCAAAAGGCGTTGTTATTAGAGTGGACAAAGGTGCCGTGTTTGCTGATATGACAGCACAACAGAGTGCGCAGAAATAATTAAACGACCCGAAATTGTTGCACGAAACAAAGACACATGTCAGGAAATTCTTGTTCGGGCTACTGAATAAGGAGTTCCTGATTTTTTTGTTCTTCCTTATAGCAAGCGGAAGCTACTGGTTGCTCTTGGCACTTAATGAAACCATAGAGCAAGAAATTTGTGTGCCTGTCCGGTTAGTTAATGTGCCGAAAAATGTGATTGTCACATCCGACTTGCAGGATACTGTTCGTGTAACATTGCGCGACAAGGGGTATACC
>CAVKQP010000121.1:0-6365 GCA_963658165.1 Clostridium sp. CAG:302
GATTTTGTGATGGTTATTACGAACTGACGGCTCTTGATACGGGTGACGGGTATGACTTTTCGTATAATCAAGATATGGTGTGTAATGTAACTCCACAGACAGTCGGTAGCCATGAGGATGTTTTCATTACAGATTTTGAGTATGACAAGTCTGAGGTGGTTGTTGGAGATATGGCGACAGTAAGTTCTTTAATCCGCTGTAGTGATGCGGATATGAATTCGTATGACTCAAAGTTTTATGGAGAAATAGGTTTTGGAGTATTTGACATGAACAAGAATTTTGTCAAGTCCCTCTACAACTGTACTATTGGCAATGATAGTATTGTAGATTTCTATAAAACATTGGAGATAAAAGCATCTCTCCGTTTTGACAGTTCTACTTTTACAGAAGGGTCCACTTACTATATAGCGCCATATGCAAAGTCAACAAACAGCGAGGGTTATACATGGATGCGTACCTATGGTGGTTTGGATGACTATCGCATTGCTACTGTCAGCAATGGCATCGTGACTCTCGGAAAGGCTACTGGTCCTGTGTATCCTGCTAGTATATCGACTATGTACGGTCATGATATGAATGGCACAGTCAATATATACGGTATCGACGGCGTGCTGAAGAAGACGGTTTCCGTTACGAAGGGTGGGGACATCAAGGCTGATTTGCCAAGAGGACTGTATATAGTAAATGGCAAGAAGATGTTGCTGAAGTAAAAAAGGTATGCTACCAAAACTGCGGAAACTATTTGTCCGAGAATTCCCGTCAAGGCGTTTGGGGATCCTCAGTCATAGACAATATCAGCAGCCAGTTGCGTAGAGAATTGCCTAGACTGCGGGGCTTCTCTGTACAGAACATACGCAATATGCGCTCGTTCTATGAGTTTTGGACACCTTTCCTAATTTGCTCGCCGATGGCGAGCAAATTACAATCGTCGTGTTCACCAGCAAGGCTTGTATTCCGACAACATCGTTCGAATGTCTTCGGCGCGTTGGGCATCCAGCGGCGGCACATCGGCGAGGGGATAGGCGATGCCTAGCTGTTCATATTTAAACGTGCCGAGCGTGTGATAGGGAAGTATCTCTATTCGCTTGACTACGCTATATTGGGATACATGCTCGCCAAGACGGCGCAGCCAATGGTCGTTGTCGGTCAGTCCAGGCACCACCACATGGCGTATCCAAGTGTCGATGCCACGTGCTTGCAACTCATCGAGGAAGCGTAGGTTGTTGGTCTGTGGTTGTCCTGTGAGGCGAGGGTAGAGATCGGGATCCATGGTCTTGATGTCGAGCAAGGCGAGATCGGTGTGCACAAGCACGGAAAGGGCACGCGGAGAACAAAGGGCACCGCTGGTATCAAGGGCGGTGTGTAGTCCTTCTTGGTGGCAGAGACGGAAAAACTCTCCTACGAAGTCGGCTTGCATCAGCGGTTCACCACCAGATACCGTCACGCCGCCACTCTTGATAAAACTGCGGTAACGCACCACTTCTTGCAGCAATTCTTCGGGTGTCATTTCATATTGGCAGTCACCTTGTGGGTTCCAAGTGTCGGGGTTGTGACAGAATTGACAACGCAACGGACATCCCTGCATGAATGTCACAAAGCGTATGCCCGGACCGTCTACGGTGCCAAATGATTCGAAGGAGTGGATTCTTCCTTTCATAATATTGTTGCAAAGAGTAACAAAAAGCAGTTATCGCAGCCGTATGACTGCGATAACTGTTGTGGTTTTACATGCCTTGATTGATGGTGCGTGAGAGCACATCGAGCTGTTGTTCACGGGTGAGCTTAACGAAGTTCACCGCATAACCGCTCACACGGATGGTGAGTTGCGGATATTTCTCGGGATGCTCCATGGCATCAACCAGCAACTGCCGGTCGAACACATTAACGTTGATGTGCTGTCCACCGTTAGGTGTGAAGTAGCCGTCGAGCAGTCCAACGAGGTTTTGAGCTTGCATGTCCTTGCTTTTGCCAAGTGCCGATGGGGCGATGGCAAAGGTGTAGGAGATGCCGTCGCGTGAGTGTTGGAACGGCAACTTAGCTACGGAAGACAAGGCAGCCACGGCACCCTTCACGTCGCGGGCGTTCATGGGGTTAGCACCTGGGGCAAATGGCACACCTTTCTTACGACCATCGGGGGTGGCTCCCGTGTTGCGTCCGTACACCACGTTCGATGTGATGGTGAGCAGACTCTGTGTAGGAGTAGCATCGCGATAGGTGCGGTGCTGGCGCAGATATTCCATAAACTTCTCCGTGAGCGACACTGCGATGGCGTCAGTCTCTTCGTTGTTGTTTCCGAATGGCACGTATTCTCCTTCTTCAATCTTGTAGTCTACAGCCAATCCTGACTCGTCGCGAATGATGCGCACCTTGCAGTGTTGCATAGCTGCGATAGAGTCGGTCACGATAGACAGGCCGGCAATACCTGTGGCACGTGTGCGTTCCACGTCGCCATCGTGCAGCGACATCTCGAATGCTTCATAGTCATACTTGTCGTGCATATAGTGAATGATCTTCAGCGCGTTGACATAAGTCTTTGCCAACCAACGCATCATCTGCTCAAACTTAGGCATGAACTCCTCGTAGGTGAGGTAGTCGCCAGTGATGGGCGCAAAGCGTGGAGCAATCTGTTCGCCGCTCATCTCGTCGCGTCCTCCGTTGATGGCGTAGAGCATACACTTTGCCAAGTTGGCGCGGGCACCGAAGAACTGCATCTGCTTACCGATCTTCATGGGACTCACGCAGCAGGCAATGCCATAGTCGTCACCCAGTTCGGCACGCATCAAGTCGTCGTTCTCATACTGTATGGCACTCGTGTCGATGCTCACCTTGGCACAATATTTCTTCCAAGGTTCAGGCAGACGCTCGCTCCACAAGATGGTGAGGTTAGGCTCGGGTGATGGTCCCATATTATATAAGGTGTGGAGGAAACGATAGTCGGTCTTGGTGACCATGCTTCTGCCGTCGATGCCCATACCGCCGATAGATGCTGTAGCCCAAATAGGGTCGCCAGAGAACAAGTCGTTGTATTCTGGTGTGCGGAGGAACCGCACGATGCGCAACTTCATAATCATCTGGTCGATGAGCTCCTGTGCTTCTTCTTCTGTGAGGACGCCACGCTTCAAGTCGCGCTGTATGTAGATGTCGAGGAAGGCACACACACGTCCGAGCGACATGGCTGCTCCATCTTGGTCTTTCACGGCACCCAGATAACCGAAGTATGTCCACTGCACCGCCTCACGAGCATTGGTGGCTGGCTTGGTCACATCGAATCCGTAGGCAGCACACATGCGCTCAAACTGCTTGAGAGCCTGTATCTGTTCAGATATCTCTTCGCGGTGACGCACAATTTCCTCTGTAAATTCCTGTATGTCGATGCGCTTGAAGTAGCGCTTTTTCTCTTCGATGAGGTTGGCGGTGCCGTAGAGAGCCACACGGCGGTAGTCGCCAATGATGCGGCCGCGGCCATAGGCATCGGGCAGACCTGTGATGATATGTGCGTGTCGTGCTGCCTTGATGTCATCGTTATAGGCAGAGAACACACCCTCGTTGTGTGTCTTGCGATATTTGGTAAAGATGGTCTTTGTGGCGGGGTCCAACTCATAGCCGTAAGCCTTGAGTGCCTTTTCTACCATGCGGATGCCGCCTTTGGGAAATATGCCTCGCTTCAGCGGAGCATCGGTTTGCAGACCCACTACCACCTCGTTGTCTTTGTCGATATAGCCCGCTCCGTAGGTGTCGATGCTTTGTGGCAGTCGTGTTTCCGCATCGTAAACACCCTTTTCGCGTTCCACTTCAAACAAGTCTGAGAGTATGTTCCAGAGTTTCTTGGTCCTGTCTGTCGGGCCTGCGAGAAATTGTTCATCGCCATTGTAAGGCTCGTAGTTGGCCTGAATAAAATCGCGCACGTCAATCTCGTGCTTCCAATTAGAACCTTTAAAGTCGTTTTGCAGATCCTGTAAAACCATAAAATCTTAAAAATAGAATTAGTGAATAATGTTAGCCGGAAGTGTTTTTCCGTGTTGCAAAGTTACTACAATAAATCCGCATGGGCAAGTAAAAGCATGCTTGTGATGGTAAAATCATTATTTATGAGGATAAGATGAATTTGGCTACACCGTGGTTGGGGGTGAATACAGGCATAGATGCGCATCTATAGACTGCTGTATCGAAGAAAGAGGAGAGGGGGCTTTTTGATTTTCCTGTATAGGTTTTGTAGTTCAAGATAAAAGATATACCTTTGCAAAGCGAAAATTTATAACATTATATTATATATGTACAGGACAAATACTTGTGGAGAACTTAGGCTCTCCGATAAAGGTAAAGAAGTGACCCTTGCTGGTTGGATACAGCGCACCCGCAAGATGGGTGGCATGACCTTTGCCGATTTGCGTGACCGTTATGGCATCACACAGCTCGTGTTTAATGAAGCTGACGACAAAGACCTGTGCGACCAGGCCAACCATCTCGGCCGCGAATACTGCGTGCAGGTGGAGGGTGTCGTGAACGAACGCGAAAGCAAGAACCCCAATCTCCCCACTGGAGAAATCGAAATAATAGCCAAGAAACTCGTTGTTCTTAGTCCTAGTCTCACTCCGCCATTCACCATAGAGGACAATACAGATGGTGGCGACGATATCAGAATGAAGTATAGATATCTCGACTTGCGTCGTTCGGCTGTGAGAAAGAACTTGGAATTGCGTCACCGCATGACGATATTGATCCGCAACTTCCTTGACTCTAAACAGTTTATTGAGGTGGAAACCCCTGTGCTCATCGGCTCTACACCAGAAGGCGCACGCGATTTCGTGGTTCCTTCACGCATGAATCCGGGTCAGTTCTATGCTCTTCCTCAAAGTCCGCAGACCTTGAAACAGTTGTTGATGGTGTCTGGTTTCGACCGCTACTTCCAGATTGCCAAGTGCTTCCGCGATGAAGACTTGCGTGCCGACCGTCAACCTGAGTTTACTCAGATAGACTGCGAGATGAGTTTTGTAGATCAGGACGATGTGATTAATCTGTTTGAAGACATGGCGCGCCACCTGTTTAAGGAAATCCGTGGTGTGGAATTGCCTGCCAAGTTGCAGCAGATGACGTGGCACGAAGCCATGCGCCGCTTTGGTTCAGACAAGCCTGATTTGCGTTTCGGCATGGAGTTTGTTGAACTGATGGACGTACTCAAGACAGGAACATTCACCGTGTTTGACAATGCCGAATATATTGGAGGTATCTGCGTACCGGGTTGTGCAAACTACACCCGCAAGCAACTCGACCAGCTCACCGAGTTTGTTAAGAAACCACAGGTGGGAGCCAAGGGATTGGTATACATCAAATATAACGAAGACGGAAGCATCAAGTCGAGCGTAGACAAGTTCTATGGCGAAGACGTGCTCAAGCAAGTGAAAGAGAAGATGGGAGCCAAAGATGGTGACTTGGTGCTCATTCTCAGTGGCGACAATGCCAATAAGACCCGCGTGCAGTTGTGCTCGCTCCGTTTGGAGATGGGCGATCGTCTTGGTCTTCGCGACAAAGACAAGTTCTGTTGCTTGTGGATTATCGACTTCCCACTCTTTGAGTGGAGCGATGAAGAACAGCGTTTGATGTCGACCCACCATCCGTTCACTATGCCTAATCCTGACGACATACCATTGCTCGAAGACCATCCAGAGCGTGTGCGTGCCAAGGCTTACGACTTTGTATGCAATGGTGTAGAAGTGGGCGGCGGTAGTCTGCGTATCCACGACTGCCAGTTGCAGGAGAAAATGTTCAAGATCTTGGGCTTTACCAAGGAGCGTGCTGAGGCACAGTTTGGCTTCCTCATCAACGCTTTCAAGTATGGTGCACCCCCACACGCAGGCTTGGCATTTGGCTTGGATCGCTTTGTTTCTATCCTTGCCGGTTTGGATTCCATCCGCGATTGCATAGCGTTCCCGAAAAACAACAGCGGTCGCGACGTGATGCTCGATGCTCCGAGTGCGTTGGATCCAAAGCAGTTGGACGAACTTCAACTCAAGGTTGACTTGCGTGAAGAATAAGTGAAAGATAGCTTGACGTATGTCAAGAAAACTCAATAAGTTGCAGGAATATGACACGAAAGGCTCATATTCCTGCAACTTTTTTTTGCCCCTTCCGCACGAAAAGATTAAATTTGCAGCGTAAATAACACTATATCAAGTCGATTATAGGTATTTATAATATTAAACTTTATAAATTATGGTAGAAAAGAAAACGACAGTTAAGAAGGCTACAACTGCAACAGAAAAGAAGCCGGCAACAAAGACAACGACAAGAAAACCGGCTGCTAAGAAGGCTGAAATCGCAGTTGACGGCGTGAATGTAGGTTTTCGGGCTGGTGATGTCTATCAGGC
>CAVKQP010000122.1:0-1624 GCA_963658165.1 Clostridium sp. CAG:302
CTGACAATCTTCCAGCATCTGTATGCTGCCAAAATTTCCATTTACCTTTGTATTCAACCTTGTCAACATAGTAGTGGGCAATCCAATACGGATAGTCATCGAAACGCGCATCGTTGAGATAAGCTTCCTTAAACTTATAATAAGTATATATTATTGGCTTCACGTGATATTTGTCCTCCACGATATGAAGCCATGTAAGCACATTCATTTGAAACTCTTCAATTGACATTTTAGCAGGTTTGTGCTCTACATCAAGTACTGGAGGTAAATCTCCGTCTTCCAAATGTACCTTCTTTAGGAAATAGTATGCCTGAGACCGAGCACTCGATTTGTTACTCCAAAAGTGGTAGGCACCTCGTACAAATCCATAGTCCTTCGCGTTTTTGAAATTTTCATTGAAGTTCTCATCAATCATACCAGACCCTTCTGTCGCCTTAATAACGATAAAACGTACGGGACACTTCTCTATCATGGCACGGCTCAGGCGATTCCAGTCTATTTTTCCTTGGTAGTGGCTGATGTCTATTCCGTGTATTTCATATCCTTCTGGATATTCAGCGTCTCCGTAAATAGCTTTCCATCTAAATCCGTAAGGGCCAACAAAGAAATAATAAAATATCCAGACGTAGAGACAAACCACAGAGAAACCACCAATCCACCATGCCAATGCTCGATGTCGGGCAAAAAAAGAAAAGCAATGCCGGGATTGTTTTTTGCTCGCCCGCCCCTGCCTATGTCTTCTTGAAGCCATGTGCCTGTTGTGGCTAGTGTTCTTTCCCTGCATTGCTTTTGCTTTGTTTTTACATTCTATTTATTCGTGATTTTTGTCTCAAATCACAATTGTGTTCTTTCTTCTATTGAATTCTGAAAGTTGTTTACTTGTCTTATTTGTGCTCCAATTGTAGTGTAAATGTGGGTCTATCGCATACATCAGATGGACCAAAATATTGGATTGGACCAGGATAGACATAAGCTGTTTTCTTTGCCCATTCATCACGGCATGCGGCAAATGCTTTGAATGGCTTGCCTTCAAGGTCTACCAATGCTTTGCGTATCACGGGTTTCATCTCGCCATTACGCTTTTCCATATTGAGCATCATGGTAAGAGGTACACCACCCGCAACCCAATTCTCGGGTTCTTCTACGGTGTTTTTGACTAATGCCATATATCCCGTCTTGTCGTGAGCAATGAGAAGCGCTGCGCTTGTACCTAGTGCATAACAATAGTTAGCATCATAGTTGGAAGGAGCTGCACAACGTCCTTCGTATCCGAAGAAGTGGTGTTGAGTCTTAAACGTCCCATTATACTTTCCTTCCTCTTTCCATTCTTTTAGCTTGTTTCCGACCATTACAGAGATAAGTTTCTCTGTTTCAATAAGTGATACTTGCACATTTCCGTGAGGATCGCGGTCGAGAGAAAGTTGAAGAGCCACATCCTCAGGAAGCGACTTAAACACCTTACAGTTCTTTTCACTCAAGTGCTCTTTGATGAAAGCATACTGTTCTTTACGTGGTAATTGCGTATAATTGTCTCCTTCGGCTGCATACAAGTCATTGAGTTCTGCAATGAGGCGTCCGATGGCAGGTATAAATTCGATGATTCCTTCGGGAACAAGTACTACGC
>CAVKQP010000122.1:1634-6340 GCA_963658165.1 Clostridium sp. CAG:302
CCATAGTTCAATCCTTGTTGTGCCCGATAGTTTACTGCATCAGCGATATATTCAACTATGTCATCGAGAGATTTGTCTTTCTCTTTAATCTCTTCAGATATCAGACAAATATTGGGTTGCGTCTGAAGGGCGCATTCCAATGCGATATGAGAGGCAGAACGCCCCATCAGTTTGATGAAATGCCAATATTTACGTGCGGAATTGCAGTCGCGCTCAATATTTCCAATCAGTTCGCTATATACTTTGCATGCCGTATCAAATCCAAACGACGTTTCTATTTGTGAGTTTTTCAAGTCGCCGTCAATTGTCTTCGGGCATCCAATGACCTGTACGCCGCACTTCTTGGCTGCGTAATATTCTGCCAACACACATGCGTTTGTGTTTGAATCATCACCACCAATGATAACAATGGCCTTGATGTCGAGCTCACGGATTATTTCCAAACTCTTTTCAAACTGTTCTTCTGTTTCCAGTTTTGTACGGCCACTACCGATAATATCAAAACCTCCAGTGTTGCGATAGGTGTCAATAAGGTCTGCTGTAATCTCTATATATTTATGGTTTATTAGGCCACTTGGTCCCATTAAGAAACCGAAAAGGCGGCTATCTGGATTCAAACGTTTGATTTCGTCAAAAAGTCCAGATATGACATTGTGACCGCCAGGAGCTTGACCGCCACTTAAAATGACGCCCACATTCATGGCTTTGTGGTTTTCAACTGTACCAGGTTCGAATTCGATTAAGGGCATTCCATAGGTATTCGGGAATAGGTTTTTAATTTCTTCCTGATTGTCTACGCTTTGTGTCGTTGTTCCTTCCTTGATCTTAACGGCACCTTGGAGAGCTTTAGGGAGCTTAGGTTGATAAGCTGCTCTTTCTTTCTGTAATGAGCTTATTTCCATATAATCGTTCAAGTTTATTAAGGATATGTTTATAGTATTGTCTTTAAAGTGATGTTGCAAATATAACACAAATCGTTGAAACTTGGAAAGAAAACAAAGAAAATTGTAGAAAAAGATTATTTTTCCTATAGTCAACTATTGTTATTGATGATTTTTTTATATCTTTGTCGTGATATTTATTATTCACCCAACATCATTTGAAAGGAACCACAACATGGCTAACAAAAAAGATTTAAAGCAGAATATCAGTGCTATTTGCAGTGAACTTTTTGCAGAAGGCGTAGCTGCTTCATTGTATGGCGATAAGGAAAACAAAGCCGACATCGAAGCATTATTATCTTCTATTCTTGTGATACACAGCGATTTTGTTCGTCGCATATCTCATCCAGAGCCAGGCATGGCACCGAAAAAATACTTCAAGACTTTGATTGAAGATTTCAACAAGCAGGCTTCTGAATTGGTTGATCAGATTAGTAACATCCAATAGTCTTTTTATACTGACGGTTTATTATGTTGAAAAGACTTTGCGGGTTTATATTATATAAGGTGATGGGGTGGACAACCGAAGTTACGGAAGACCACCCTTCTAAGTATATTATTTGTTTGGCACCCCACACGAGCAATTGGGATTTCCTCATTGGCTTGCTTTATTCTCGCTCCATTGGCATGAGTTGCAACTTTCTGATGAAGAAAGAATGGTTTTTCTGGCCACTTGGTCCCCTATTTCGTCGTCTCGGAGGCATCCCTGTGTGGCGTAGTAAGCACACTAGCATGACCGACAGGCTTGCACAGACGGCTCGCGAGACCCCAATATTTCACCTTTGTGTGACACCTGAGGGCACCCGTTCACTCAATGCTGAGTGGAAGAAAGGATTTTATTTCATTGCAGCCAAAGCGGAAATACCAGTGCTTCTCTATGGTGTGGACTATCAGAAGAAACACATTGTCTGCACGAAAAGTTTTATTCCCTCTGGAGATGTCGAAAACGAAATGCGCGACATCAAACTTTATTTCAAGGACTTCAAAGGCAAACATCCTGAGAAGTTTACTATTGGAACCATAGAATAACATGAAATTAGCGAATTTAGTCTTTCTTTCTTTGGGCATCTTCACAAGTGCGCCATCACACGCACAAATGAATGAAAATGTGGCGAAAAGCGAGCAGAAGCTCAATAAATACTTTGCTGGATATAAAACTTCTGAAGGAGAACTTCCTCAACCTGCAAAGATGAAGCGACTTTCGGTTGATGACAAAACACGCACCGTGCTCATTCAGATGAACGACTATTTCGCTCAGCAGACCTTTACTTCCAAAAGCGTAGACAAAATTTACGCCAAAGTAAAGAGCGCGATAACCAAGCCATATAATAAATATAAAATCAACATCACCACCATAGGGTTACCTATCGAACAACTTGTGGCAGGTGGTGCAGATTATTCTGCGCGCGATTTATGGGGAAATATCAACTATGATGAAGCTCCATGGGTGGAAAACGTGTCGGCTCCAGTGAGATTCACGCACGGACTTTACGACCGTCATATTACTTTGTGGGCAAGTCATGGACGATATTTCGATACGAAAAAGAACGTTTGGAAATGGCAGCGTCCAAACCTGTTTACTACCAATGAAGACTTGTTTACTCAGACCTTCGTAGTCCCCTACCTCATTCCGATGTTAGAGAACGCGGGTGCTGTGGTGTTTACACCACGTGAGCGCGATTGGCAAACGGAAGAAGTTATCGTTGACAACGATGATCCACTACGCGGTCGGCATTTCGTTGTTAGTAATGGAAACAAGAAGTGGCAACAAGCTCCGTCGCAAGGATTCAAGAAGACGAAAGCTGTCTACTCTGATGGTGAAAACCCTTTCAGTGCTGGCACGTGCTTGATGATTGAGGCACAAAAGAAAGGGAACAGTACCATCAGCTATCGCCCTCAGATTGAAAAAGAAGGACGTCATGCCGTCTATGTGAGTTACCAGAGTGTGCCTGGTAGTGTAGATGATGCCCACTATACGGTGTGGCACAAAGGACAAGCAACCCAGTTTCAGGTGAACCAAACTATGGGCGGAGGCACCTGGGTTTATCTTGGAACATTCGATTTCGACAAGGGGTGCAACGAATACAACTGCGTGGAAATTTCCAACGCCAGTCGTCAAAAGGGATTTGTCACTACAGATGCCGTACGTTTCGGTGGCGGCATGGGCAATATTGAGCGTGGTGGATATGTTAGTAACATGCCGCGCGCGGTTGAAGGTGCCCGTTATTATGCACAATGGGCAGGTGCCCCCTACTCTATCTATAGTACGAAACAAGGACAAGATGACTATGGTGACGATATCAATACTCGTTCGCTCATGTCAAATTGGTTGGCAGGAGGATCGTGCTATGTGCCGACAAAGCCTGGCTTGAAAGTACCTATCGAACTGTCGCTTGCCGTGCATAGTGATGCCGGTTATCAAAAAGACGGCAAATGCATCTTCGGTTCACTTGCCATTTGTACAACCTCATTCAACGATGGTTTGTTGAGTTCGGGACTTTCCCGTATGACATCCAAGTCATTCGCTGACATGCTTTTAGCAGGTGTGAACCGCGATATGCATCTTCTTTATAACACTTGGAATCGCCGCGATCTTTATGACCGCAACTATTCCGAGACACGTCTACCCGAGGTGCCATCGGCAATTTTGGAAACGCTATCTCACCAAAGCTTTCCCGATATGAAGAGAGGACTTGACCCCAATTTTCGTTTTAACTTTGCACGTTCCATATACAAGACTATCGTGCGCTATATATCCGATATGCATGGCAAAGCATGTGTCATTGCTCCCCTCGCCCCAGCCTATTTCTCAGCGGAAATCACGGGAAAGAACAAGGTGACACTCAAATGGCAACCTACCACAGACAAGTTGGAATCGACCGCTGTTGCCACCTCTTATAATATATATACCGCCACAGGAACGGGAGGGTTTGACAATGGCATCAACGTGAAACGTAATGAAGTGACCCTCGATATACAACCAGGTGTGGTTTATAACTATCGTGTCACGGCTGTCAACCGTGGTGGAGAAAGTTTTCCCACGCAAGTGTTGTCTGTTTGCTATCAACCTGAAGCCAAGAAGACCATCCTCATTATTGATGGTTTCGACCGCCTTTCATCACCATCTGTGATCGATAACGGCATGCAGCAAGGGTTCAGTCTTGTGCAAGATCCAGGTGTCAGCTACGGACTTACGGCAGGTTTTGCAGGAGCGCAACAAGATTTCGATATCGGTCAGATGGGCAAGGAAGGGCCAGGAGGACTTGGGTATAGTGGTGAAGAGTTGGTGGGCAAGTTTATTGCCGGCAACGACTTCAACTATGTGCGTACACATGCCGATGCTATCCATGCTACACAACAATACAACATCGTGAGTTGTTCGCGAGAAGCCGTAGAAAACGGGCAAGTACTTTTGGGGATGTATCAAGGAATTGATCTCATCCTCGGACTTCAGCAATATGATGGATATTCATCCAAATACTACAAGACTTTCACATCGACACTCCAAAGAAAACTTGTAAACTATACCCGCAATCACGGGCGTGTCATGGTCAGCGGTGCTTATATAGCATCCGACATGACCAGTGTTTCGGACAGCACATTCCTATCAAATGTGTTGAAACTGAAAGCTGCAGGAACCATCAATGAAGGTTTGTCCTACGCAGAAGCTGATATGGCGAGCGATGGGCGCATCATCAGCGGATTGGGTACTTCGTTTTGTATTTATAGCAAATTGAATGCCACTCACTATGCTGCCACCACGAC